>NZ_JAGHWR010000016.1:0-62242 GCF_017746155.1 Xanthomonas sp. D-36-1 | reverse complement strand
GGATTGTTCAGAGTTTCCCTAAAAAGCAGACCGCGTCGGCGCCTCGGTCCGTACCACCACATCCAATGCGTCGTGGCGCCAGGATTCGATATCCAGCTCCACCGCGCGGCCGTCTTCGGCAAAGCTGACCCGCTGCAGCCGAAAACATGGCGTGCCGGGCGTGGACTGCAGCAGCATCGCCTGTGTCGCGTCCAATCCGGCCGGATGCATCGACAGCTGCGCGCGGCTCAGAAACAGGCCCAGCCGCTGGTTGAACACGCTCGACAGCGACCCGGCCAGATCGTGTTCGAGCAGGCCCGGCGCCCAGGCCGCGAGCACCACATTGGTTTCCAGCAGCACGGCGCGGCGGTCGATCCAGCGCCGACGTTGCAGGACGAACACCTCGTCGTACGGGCTGTCCAGTCGCAACGCCGCGGCGTAAGCCGCGCCTGCAACCTGCCGGGTGGCGCTCAATAATTCGGTGCGCGGCTTGCGTCCCTGCGCCGCCACGTATTGCATGAAACCGGCGATGCTGGTGGGGTCGTAGCGCACGCGCGGCGCGCTGACGAACCAGCCGCGGCGGTTTTCGCGATAGATGCGGCCTTCGGCTTCAAGCTGCTGCAGCGCTTCGCGCAGCGTGATGCGGGTGCAGGCGAATCGCTCGGCCAACGCGCGTTCCACCGGCAGGCGTTGATCCGGTCCCCATTCGCCGGCTGAGATTTGTGCGGAGATCGCTTCGGTGATGGTGTGTTGGCGCGACACGCTCATGCGGCCAACCGCAGACGGAAGACCCAGTGCGTGAGCAAGCTAATGAGGTGGAAGGCATGCATGTTGCGATGGTAAAGAAGAACGCGCGCGCAAACCGCGACCGGCTTAGCGCGCGACAGCCAGGTTCTGGTTCTGTTGGGTTTTCCAGCTGTACCAGCCGTACACCGCAAGCGCCACGAAGCCTGCGTAGAGCACGGCAGTGGGGTACAGCCCCTTGCTGATGAAGACGCCGACGTAGACGCAGTCGAGCACGATCCACAATACCCAGTTGGCGATGCGCTTGCGTGCTGCCCACACGCTGGCCACCAGGCTGAAACTGGCCAGCGCCGCGTCCAGCCACGGCAGCACCGCATCGGTGCGGTAATGCATGTAGGCGCCGAGCGCCGCAGCGAACGCCGCGCCGATGCCCAGCGAAAGCCAGCGTTCGGCGGACGGCATCGGCAGCGGGCGTATCCGTGTGTCTGCTGCGGTTCCGGCTTGCCAGTGCCACCATCCGTAGAGCTGGGTCAGCACATAGATCCCTTGCAGCAGCATGTCCGAGTACAGCTTCCACTGGTAGAACAGCCACGCATACAACGCCACCGCCACGATGCCCACCGGCCAGCACCAGCGAATGCGCCGCGCGGTGAGCCACACGCCCAGCAGGTTGATCACAACGGCGATGGATTCGAGCAGCGACATGCGGTACCTGGTGCGTTGCGGATCAACGTGGCGCGGGGTAAGACGCGTAAGGGTGGAGGGGCATACAGTTCAGACGTAGGACACGACACATCGTCGTCCCCGAGCACGGGCCGCAGGCAATCCCGCAGCGCTGCCGAGTGGGCGTTGGACGCTGCCCAATAGCGCATTCGGCGTCATTGCTGTGCATGCACGGCAGGGCGTGCAATGTGTGCCGACAGTGCAGGTTAGAAATCCACCTGCACCGTCAGCCGTGCAGTGCGTGGTGCGCCGGGGAACAGATACGCATCGCCCTGATATTCGCCGGAATCGCGCCAATAGCGCTTGTCGAACACGTTGTCCACGTTCAAGCGCCAGGTGGTCGCCAGCCCGCCCAGCGCCGTGGCGTAGCGGGCACCGAGGTTGGCTACGGTGTAGGCCGGCACGCTGGCGTTGCCGAGACGGTCGGCAAACTTGCGCCCGCTGTATTGCACGCCGCCCAGCAGTGCCAGACCATCGATACCTGGCACGCTGTAATCGGCCTGCACGCTGGCGCGCAGCTTGGGCACGTTGATCGCCTGATGGCCTTCGTACTCGGCAATGTCGGTGTCCTCCGCACGCGCGCGGAGTGCCGCGACGCTGGCGAACAGATGCAGCTGCCGGGTCGCTGCACCGTCGGCAGACAGCTCCAGGCCACGGTTATGCAGGCGACCCTGCTGCACATAGAGCAGACCGCCATCGGCCTGCGGTTGGGTGAACTGGTAAGCCTGGCGGATGTCGAACAGGGCCGCGCCCAGGCGCAGGCCCCGCAGGTCGATCTTGGCGCCGGTTTCCAGCTGGTACGCATTGGTGGGCGGCAGGATATCGTCGGCGTTATCGGCAAACCAAGGCGCCGTGCCGTCTGCCGCCAGGCTCTTGGCGTAGCTGGCATACAGCAACATGTTCTGCTGCGGCTTGAACAACAGCGCTGCCTGCGGCAGCACCGTGTCTTTGCGCGTGCGTCGTTCCAGCCGGCCGTCGCGATCGAAGCTGCGTTCGTCCAGTTGCACGTAGCGCGCGCCAAGCGACAGTTCCCACTGCGCACCCAGGCCGATCCGGTCGGCCATGACCAGCGCACGCTGGCGGCTGTCCAGACGGCGCTGCTTGGGATCCAGCGCAACATCCGTCTGCGCGAAGACGTCCGGGTCGCGATCGATGCTGCCGCTGCCGACGAATTCGTTGACCGAACCAAAACGGTCGATGGTGCGGCGCAGCCATTCGCCGCCGATGCTCAGGTGATGCTCCAGCGCGCCGGTCGCGACATGGCCTTCGAGCGTGGCACGCAGCTGATCGTGCACGCGGGTGTCGTCGGGGCTGCGGTAATCGTAGATGTCGTACTCGCCCTGCGCGCTGAAGAAGTTCGGGGTGGCGATGTCGGCGCAGCTTGCCGCGCCATAACAGCCCCAGGCGAATGCGGAGAAATCGTTGATC
This sequence comes from Xanthomonas sp. D-36-1, assembly GCF_017746155.1. Classification (NCBI taxonomy): domain Bacteria; kingdom Pseudomonadati; phylum Pseudomonadota; class Gammaproteobacteria; order Lysobacterales; family Lysobacteraceae; genus Xanthomonas; species Xanthomonas sp. D-36-1. The sequence continues at coordinate 59,368 of NZ_JAGHWR010000016.1, read as the reverse complement.
TTCGAACGACTGCGCGATGCTTCGGCGGTGGCGCGCCAGTCGTCGTTGAACTGGTAGGCGTAACGCAGCTGCGCGTTGAGCGAATCCATTTCCACCGGCCGCACCCACGGCTGGTAGCCGAGCAGGCGGTGCACATCGATATCGCGCGGTACCTGCGTGCCGCCCAGCAGTTGATAGCCTGGCACCGAGCGCTGTTGTCGGTGCTGATATTCCACGTCCAGCTGCAGCAGCGCCTGCGGGGTGATCTTCCAGTCGCCGGCCAGCGACAGGAAATTGCGGTAGCCGTCGGCATGATCGACATAGCTGCCGATGTCTTCGCGTGCGGCGTTGACGCGTAACCCCAGCGTGCGTTCGGCACCGAACCAGTCGCCCAGATCGGCGGCGACATAGCGCGAGCCCTGTTCGTCGGTGCCCAGGGTGACGCTGCGCACGTGCTCGGGCCGCTTGGTGCGGTAGTCGATCAGCCCGGCCGGTTCGTTGACGCCCGATTGCAGCCCGGCCAGGCCTTTGAGCAATTGCACCTGCTGTTTGTTTTCCAGTGCGATCGATTGTTCGCCCACCGCACTCATGCCGTTGATGCGGTAGCTGTTGGCGGCATTGAGCGAATAGCCGCGCACCACGAAGTTTTCGTAATAGCCGATCGGCGCGTACGCATCGCCGGCGGAGGCATCGGCGCGCAATACCTCACTGAGTACGCGCGCCTGACGATCGAGCAATTGCGCACGATCGATGACCGCGATCGAGGCGGGCGCGTCCAGCAGCCGGGTGGCGCCAAATCCGCTCAATGCCGTCCTGGTCTCCACACGTTCGCCACGCACGTTGACCGCGTCCAGTTCCACTGCATCGGCGCCGGGTTGCTGCTGCGCCAGTGCAGGGGCGCAGCAAAACGCCAGTGCAAGCGCAAGCGGGCAGCGGGAGAGCAGGGGGAAGGCAACGGACATTGGGCAAGACTCGACAGAGAAGGGAAGGTGCTCAGGGCAGCCGGCGCGCACGTGCGTGCAGGTGTTGGAGCAGGTGCCGACCATCGGCGCTGGCGAACCAGTCCGCGTGGCCGAGCAGATAGCGGTGATAGGCGATATCGACGTTGGCGGGCGAACGCGTGATGCCGGCGAAATATTCCATTTCGCTCAAGGCGAAGTCGGCATGCACGATCGGCAGCAGTGCGGCCAGGCGGCGCAAGTGGTTTGCGTCCAGTGGGCGATGCTGCGCGTAGCCCTCCAGCAGCGCGTCGAGCTGGTCGAGCTCGGCCTGTGCGCGTGCGCCGGTGTCCAGCCGCAACCAGGGGATGAGGTTGCGTTCGATCGCGGTGGCCAGATCGAACAGCGCGCTGCTGCAATCGCTCAATCCGAAATCGAAGATGGCGCTGACGCGGGTAGCTCCGTCGTTGGTGTCCCACAGCAGGTTGGACGCATGCCAGTCGCCATGGGTCCACAGCGGCGGTAACGCGCCCGGCGCGGACAGCAGCGGCCATGCCTGCGCATGCCAGGGCAGCAGGTGGGTGGCCAGATCGTGTTGCCAGGGGCGGTCCTGCAGGGCTGCTGCCAGGTGCGGTCGTGTTGGCAAGGCATCGTGCAACGCCTGCACCGGGTCTGCCTGCGCAAACAATCGCAGATTGGCGACCAGCATGCTGGTGGAGCGTGCCGGCGCATCGAAGCCCTGGGCCGCGCGATGCAGTTGCGCCAACGCAGCGCCGGCCGCCCGCGCATGCGCAACGTCGGTGAACGGTGTCCACGACAACGCATCGCGGTAGAGGTCGCGTCCCGCGCCGACCCGCTGCACTTCGTACACCCAATCGGCGTGCGCCAGCGCAGTGCGGCCCTGCGCGTCGTGCAGTACCTCCACCACCGGCGCGCCGGCCCAGCGCAGATGGGCCATGAAGCTGTGTTCCTCGCGTAGCGCGGCCACGCTGCGCACACTGCGGTGGTGGCGTTTGACGATGACCGGGCCACTTGCCGTGTCCACGCATGCCGCTGCAGAGAACGGGCGCGCGCTATGCCAGCGCACCGCAGTGAGGTGGCCCACCGCCGCAAACCGCTGCAGCACGCGATGGATTTCATCGGTGGTCAGTACTGGCCAGTCCGGCAGTGCCAGTTCCAGGCTCATGCCATGCACCTGGTGCGGGACGTTCATGGGCCGACGCCCGACAGGCGCAGCAACCGTGCTGCGCGGGTGATTGGTATAGACCAAGTGGTCAGGAGTACGGCGGAGGGCGCGGCGCGCGCGCCGTCGAGGACAAGAACGGCGCTGCCGGGCCGTTGCCGCATCGCGTCGGCCATCAGGTCGCGGCGATGCAGGCAATGAAGAGGCAGCGCGAAACCGCAAGGTCGCTAACCGTCATCTCAACAATCAGGTGTGGGAGTGCACCAAAAGCAACCTGCAAGACGGCTGGCGGTCAGGTGCGTACGGGCGACGCGCTCTGATGCGGATGTACGCCTGGTACATGCATCGAGTGCTGCCCGCGCTTGCCTGGCTGCGCAGTCGGTTTGCCGGTCGCACAAAAGTGTGGCAACGGAAACCGCGTGCGGCTCCGGGCGCGCAGTATGCGCCTTGCGGCGATGGGTCGCCATGCTGCAACGCGCATTTGCGCCAGGCACCGCTTGCAAGCGAGAGCGTGGCGCACGTCAACCCGCGTCCGGCCCTCGACGCAATGCAGTCGCGGCAGCGCCTGTCGCGCAGCGTGCATTGCGAACCCAAGATGGCGCTGCGCCGCTCCGGCACCGGATAATGGCCGGATGACTCCCGTCCAGATCGCCGCCGTCGTCGTCACCTATGAAAGCAGCAGCACCATCGATGCGTGCCTGTCGCGATTGCGCGCGGCCGAGGGCATCAGCGAGATCCGGGTGGTCGACAACGCTTCCAGCGACGACACCCTGGAAGTGGTGCAGCGTCATGCCTTGGCCGATGCGCGGCTGCATTTCATCGCCAATCCCGATAACCCTGGTTTTGCGACTGCCTGCAACCAGGGTGCGCGCGATTCGCAGGCGCCCTGGCTGGTCTTCATCAACCCGGACCTGATGGTCGCGCGCGATACCTTGCTGCAGCTGTACCACCGCGCAGCGGGGCATCCGGCGGTGCTGCTGGGGGTGGAGCAGGTGGATGAGCAGGGGCGCCCGGATGCGGCTGTGCGCCGCCGCGACCCGGACTTTGCCGCGATGCTGCGCGCGCCGCGCGCCGCCGCCAATCTGGCGGTGCCGGCCGATCCGTCACGGGCCTTGCAACCGGTGGATGCGATCTCCGGGGCATTGATGCTGATGCAGCGCAGCCTGTTCGACCGGCTGGACGGCTGGGACGGCAGTTACCGTCTGCATGCTGAAGACCTGGATCTGTGTCGGCGCGCCCGCCAGGCGGGTGCGCTGGTGGCGGTAGCCAATGATCTGCAGGTGCTACACGTACGCGGGGTTTCCAGCCGCGCGCGGCCGTTCTTCGTGGAATGGCACAAACATCGTGGATTGTGGCGCTATTTTCGTAAATTCGAGGCTGATCGGCGCGGGCTGCTGACGCGGTTCGGAGTGTGGCTTGCAATCTGGATTCACGCAGCCGCACAGGTGCCGCGTTTGTTGCAAAACAAGTGAGCTCGACCGCGTTAAATTTGTGATAAATCGGTGAGGGTCGCCGGCTGCAACTGTGATACGTTTCGCTCCGAAGTGTGATCAACCCTAGCTTCCTGTCCCTTCCGGGTCCCCCATCAGGAATCGTGCAATGTCTTTACAGAACGACCCGCAATGGCGGGTACGTCGGTCGTGCGCTACCTCGCTGCAGTCCAGTTCGGTTGCCCCGCTTTCTCATCCAAATCCAACGCAACCGCGTGCGCTGTCGGTCCTGGCATCGGCGCTTGCACTGGGCTGTGTGCTGGCCGCGGCGCCGGGCGCCGCGTTGGCCGGCGCGTGGACCCAGGCGCAGGGCGACACCCTGGTGATCGTCAAGGCGCTGCATAGCGATGGTCGCGGGTGGTTCGACGACAGCCACCACCGCACCACCTTTGGCGACGGCCAGCAATTCGACGGCAATGGCCGCAGCCGTCAGGACCAGCTCAACGTCTACGTCGAGCATGGTCTGACCGAAAAGCTCAGCTTCATCGGCAACTTCTATTTCAGCGACGTGGGTTTCAGCAACCACGATGCCGTCAATGGCCGTCAGCAAACCACGACGACCGGTTTTGCCGATCAGGAAATTGGCTTGCGCTATGCGCTGCCGAGCGCGCAGAACGATGTCTGGCGCAGTGCCGTCCAGGCCTTGGTGAGCGTCCCTGCATATGGGCGCAGCAAGACCTACCACCCGAACAATCCTTCCGCCAATTCCGACCCTGCGCTTGGTCTTGGCGACTATGGCCTCGAGCTGCGCTACAGCCGGGGGCGCGGTTACACGCTGGGCGGCCGCAACGGCTACGTCGATCTTGGGGGGGCGGTCCGCCTGCGCGGAAGCGCGGCGTCGGACGAACTGCGGGTGGACGCGTCCACAGGTCTGAGTCTGACCCCGAGTTGGCTGCTATTGGGCGAACTCAACGTGATCCAGGGGTTGGGCAACGGGCGTGGCAACGTCGATGTTGCCGGTAGCGGTGGCGGCGTGGGCTTCGTCGCCACCGGCACCAACTACGATCTCACCAAGTTGCAGTTGTCCACGCTGTATACGGCGCCGGGTGGCAGTCAGTGGCAGGTGGGGTATCAGCAGCCGGTCATGGGCCGCAACACCGGTGCCGCGGGCGGGCCATTCGTGGCCGCCTGGTGGCGTTTCTAAGGGGCCGCACATGACGGTGACCTGCGAAACGGACGCGCTGGGACGAGCGCCGGACATCGGCCGCGAACGCGGCCTGCTGGGTCGTGCGCTGGTGTCGGCAGGCGTCATCACCGACGAACAGCTGCGCTCGGCGCTGGCCTTGCAGCAACGCTGGAATTCGCGCCTCGGCGATGTGATCCTGGCCCAGCGCGGCGTGCCGGCGCAGCGGTTCTACGCCATCGTTGCCGCGCACTTCGGGCTGCAATTCATCGATCTGGTGCAGCAACCGCCGGATCCTGCGCTGCTCACCCCCGGCGATCTGGATAGCTACGCGCAACGCCTGGTGTTGCCGTGGCGGCGCGAGGACGGTGTGCTGGTGCTGGCGGTGGCCGATCCGGACCCGGCCCTGTTCGCCTGGGCACGCGCCCATTATGGCGAAGACGTGCGCTTTGTCGGTACCGCCAAGTTCGACATCATCTGGAGCCTGCAGCGCTACGCCGACGAGCAGCTCACCGACAACGCGCTGAATCTGCTTGCAGCGCATGCGCCGACGTATTCGGCACGCCAGGTCATCACGCGCGGGCAGAAGTTCGCATTGTGGGCGCTGGCGGCGGTGATGCTGGTGACGTTGGTGCTGTTCCCGGTGCCGGCCTTGATCGCCGTCAACGTGCTGGTGGCGCTGGGCTTTCTGGCCACCTTCGGGTTGAAGTTGCTGCTGGTGTGGTTCGGCTCGCGCCATCGCATCGACATCAAGGTCACCGAAGACGAAGTGGCCGCGCTGCGCGATGACGAGCTGCCGGTCTATACCGTGCTGGTGCCGATGTACAAGGAGCCGGAAGTCCTGCCGATTCTGGCCAACGCGCTGCGCAAGCTCGATTACCCGATCAGCAAGCTGGACGTAAAGCTGGTGCTGGAAGCGGACGACCTGGACACCATCGAAGCGGCCAAGAAACTCGGCCTGGAAGCGTTCTTCGAAATCATCCGGGTGCCGCCGTCGCAGCCCAAGACCAAGCCCAAGGCCTGCAACTACGCATTGCATTTTGCGCGTGGCGAGCTGCTCACCATCTACGATGCCGAAGACAAGCCCGAGCCGGACCAGCTCAAGCGCGTGGTTGCGGCATTCCGCAAGGCTGAGAAGGATGTGGTGTGCATCCAGGCGCGGTTGAACTACTACAACGCCGACGAAAACTGGCTGACCCGGATGTTCACGCTGGAGTACACGCTCTGGTTCGACTTCTACCTGCCGGCGCTGGAATACCTGCGTATTCCGATTCCGTTGGGCGGTACCTCCAATCACTTCCGTCTGGACGTGTTGCGCCAGGTGCGCGCGTGGGACCCGTACAACGTTACCGAAGACGCCGATCTGGGCGTGCGGCTGATCCAGAACGGGTATCGCGTCAACGTGGTCAATTCCACCACCTTCGAAGAAGCCAACGTCAGCATTCCCAACTGGATCCGGCAGCGTTCGCGCTGGCTCAAGGGCTATATGCAGACCTGGCTGGTGCATATGCGCGACCCGGTGCATCTGTATCGCAGTACCGGCTTCAAGGGATTTTGGGGGTTTCAGTTCTTCATCGGCGGCGGTTTTTTCACCGCATTGGGCGTGCCGGTGCTGTGGGCGTTGTACGCGGCGTGGGCGCTGACCGGCACCTCGATGTTCGAGCGCTTCTTCCCGCCGTGGCTGGCGGCGGTCTCGCTGGTCAATCTGCTGCTGGCCAATGCGTTCTTCATCTACATCACGCTGGTTGCAGCGTTCAAACGCGACTACTTCAAGCTGGCGCCGTACGCACTGACGGTGTCGTTCTACTGGGCGTTGCAGTCGATCGCCGCCTACAAGGGTCTCTGGCAGCTGATCCACAATCCGTTCTATTGGGAGAAGACCACGCATGGCATCAGCAAGCATTCGGAAAACGAGCGCCGCGCCGCACTCGAAGAGTGAGCCGGTTGCGCAGCGTCGCGAGAGCGGGCTGCCGGCGTTCCTCATCGCCGTGGTGGCGCTGTCGCTGCTGAGCCAGCCGTTGCTGGTGCAGTCGGTGGCCACGGTGCCCGCGCTTGTGCCGGACATCGGCGTGCCGGCGACCGGGTTGTTGGCGTGGGCGGTCGATCTCACCCTGCATCGCTGGAATCTGCCGTTCCAGGTCTGGCCATGCGTTGCGGTGGCTGCGAACGCGCTGTTCCTGTCGCTGCTGTGGCGCGATCTGGCTGGCGTGTTCGGGCGCGGCTGGGCCAGCGCTCTGACGCTGCTGGTGGGCTGCAACCCGCTGTTCCTGCTGCCGATCGCTGCCGGCGGCAGTCAGGCGGTGGGGTTGCTGGCCTTCTACGGTTTGTGCCGCACCTTGCGCCGCTTGCAGGCGCCGGTGGAAGCCTTCACCTATCTGCGCATCGCCGGTTGGTTGTGCATCTTGCTGTGCCTGGATCTGCAGACGCTGGCGCTGTCGACAATGGTCGCGTCGTGGCTGCTGCTGGTCATGCCGCCGCAGATGCTGCGCAAGGCACCGGGCTCGTTCTACCTGGTGTGCTATCTGCCGTTCGCGTTCCTGGTCGGCATGTGGGCCTACGTCAATCTGGTCGTGTTCAATGCGCCGTGGCCGACGCTGTCCAGCGTCGCACAGGCGTCGCACCCGTTGCCGTTGCCATTGGCCGGCCATGCCGACGGCTGGTTGCCGGCGGTCCGCTGGGGTGTGGCGGCCGTGGTGTGCTTCCCGGTGCTTGCGCTGGTGGCGCGTGCGCGCAGCGGTGCGTTGGCGCGCGGCGTGGTGGCCAGTACCGGCACCGTGATCTGCGCGGCCGCGCTGTCGTTCGCGTTCGGCTGGGCTGGCTTCGATACCCTGCTGCTGTTGTGGGTGCCGGCGGCGCTGTTGCTGCGTGCGCTGCACGCCGACCAACGCGGCCAGGCGGCCGGATTGCTGGTGCTGGGCCTGTTTGGTGCGATCTGGGCACAACCGCAGGGTTGGGGCAGATGGATGCATGCCGCAGCGCCCGACGAACAGGCCTTGATGCAGGGCGAGGCCGTTGTCATGACCGCGCCGGTATCGTTGCCGCTGCGTGCATCGGACGCCCCCACTACGCAGGATGTTGATGTAGGGCAGTCGGCGATGGCCGAGAGCGCTGCGGTGGCCCTGGCTGCAACGGCAACTGACCACACTGCCGTGCCGGCCAACCCGTCGGCGGCCACGGTGGCGCCGCAGGACAAGAACAATGCATCGTTGCGTGCGACGGCGTGCTCCCGGCACGCGGCGCCGCCGAATGCCGAGGTGTCTGCTGCATGTTCAAGCGCGTTCTAAGCGTCGCAACGTTGATCGGCGTGTGTGTGCTGGCAAACGGCTGCAATGCGGCCGCGCCGACCTGGATGGGCGCCAACGTCAAGGTCTCCGCCAACGCCCCGTGGGAAAGCCAGGCTGCAGCGCAGTCGTTGGACGCATTGGCCAAGACAGGTGCAAGCAAGGCGTTGCTGGTGGCGTTCGTGTGGCAGGCCGGCCCGCAGTCCAACGACCCGGTGCTGGGCAGCGACAGCAGTGTCGACGCCATGCGCGCTGCGTTGCGGCAAAGCCTGCAGGCTGGCTTGCAGCCGACGCTCAAGGTGCATGTCTGGATTCCGGGGCACTGGGCCGGCGATGCCGCACCCACCGACCCGGCAGCCTGGTTTGCGGCCTACCAGAATGCGTTGCTGCCGTTGGCCAGGTTGGCCCAGGACGAACACGCCGAAGCGCTGGTGCTCGGCACCGAGTTGCGCAAGTTGCAGGATGCGCCGCAATGGCCGGCGTTGGTCGCGGCGGTGCGCAAGGTCTATCACGGAAAATTGCTGTATGTGGCCGACGGCATGGAGCATGCCGAGAGCTTCCGTTACTGGTCGTTGTTCGATGCGGTGGGCACCAGCCTGTATCCGCGCCTGTCCGAAGCTGCCGATGCACGCAGCGCTGAAATGACCGCTGCGGCGCAACGCCTGCAGCAGTTGGGTCAGCGCGTGGGCAAGCCGGTGTGGGTGGCCGAGCTGGGATTGCGTTCGGCGCGCGGTAGTCTGGCAGCGCCGTGGGAAAGCCCCGAGCAGCGCACGGCCGCCGTCGATACGCGCTTGCAGCTGCAGGTGTTGCAGCAGTGGCGCAAGGTGCTGCAGGCGCATGGCGTGGAAGGCATCGCGCTGTGGTGCTGGTATACCGACCCCAAGGCCGGCGGCCCGGGCGACAGCGACTTCACCGTACAGGGCAAGCCGGCGCAGCAGGTGCTGGCGCGCTGAGGGCGGCTCACCAAACGGCTGCGCGTGCCGCAAGGCGGTGCGCGGTCGGTGACCGGATCGCCGGATACCGCTCGCGTGCCTGGGCTTCAGGCGCCGGCCACGCCACGTGATGCGGGCTCGCTTTGGTGGTCAGTCGCGCTAAATCGTGGCTGCACAGGCATGGTATGCACCTGTGCTGCGCCTCAGGCGGGCGCGGCTGCACGTGCTGGCGTCACTTTGCATGCCTTCTGCCTTTCCCCAGCAACTGCGCTGCGCAGGACTGGTTGAAACTCGCTGGCCCAACTTGGCAATCGCCGGTCCGTGCCTGACGACACAGGTGCGGAGCGTCGTCACGCGAGGCGTGCGCAGTGCACGCCCCGCCATCGCCGCTAAGGGCATAATCCGGCGGCATGATCATCCATTCGTTGCTCGACACCGATCTGTACAAATTCACCATGATGCAGGCGGTGCTGCACCAGCACCCGGCAGCGCAGGTGGATTACCGCTTCAAATGCCGCACTCCCGGCGTGGACCTGGCGCAGTTCATCGATGAGATCTCGCGCGAGATCGATGCGCTGTGCCGGTTGCGGCTGCGCGAGGACGAAGTGGATTACCTGCGCAGCCTGCGCTTCATCAAGCCGGACTTCGCCGACTTCCTGGCGCTGTTCCATCTGGATCGCAAGTATCTGAGCCTGACCGCATCGGCCACCCATCCGGGCGAGATCGAGCTGACCATCCGCGGGCCGTGGCTGCACACCATCCTGTTCGAGGTGCCGCTGCTGGCGATCATCAACGAGGTCTGGTTCCGCAATACCTCCGAGCCGGATTTCGAAGAAGGCCGCAGCCGCCTGCGCGAGAAGGTAGCCAGCCTGCGCAGCATGCCGGCCGGCTGCAAGATCGCCGATTACGGCACCCGGCGGCGCTATTCGCGGCAATGGCATGGCGAGTTGCTGCCGCTGCTGCGCGATGGCCTGGGCGAGCAGTTCGTCGGCACCAGCAACGTGTACTTCGCCAAGCAGTACGGGCTGACCCCGCTGGGAACCATGGCGCACGAGTATCTGCAGGCGTTCCAGGCGTTGGGTCCGCGGCTGCGCGATTCACAGGTGGCGGCGCTGGAATCGTGGGCGCGCGAATACCGTGGCGATCTGGGTATCGCGTTGTCGGACGTGGTCGGGCTGGATGCGTTCCTGCGCGATTTCGATCTGTATTTCTGCAAGTTGTTCGATGGCATGCGCCACGATTCGGGCGACCCGTTCGAATGGGGCGAGCGCGTCATCGCGCATCTGGAAGCGCACCGCGTCGATCCCCGGACCAAGGTGCTGGTATTCAGCGACGGGCTCAATATCGACAAGGTGATGCGGCTGTACCAGCACTTCCACACGCGCTGCCGGCTGGCCTTCGGGGTGGGCACCAGCCTCACCAACGATCTGGGACCGATGCCGCTGCAGATCGTGATCAAGATGGTCCGCTGCAATGGCCAGCCGGTGGCCAAGCTCAGCGACTCGCCCGGCAAGAGCATGTGCGAGGACATCGGGTATCTGCGCTATCTGCGCTATCTGCGCGACGTGTTCGGGTTGCCGCCGATGGCAGAGACATGATCGATCGGGGCAACACTGCAGAAGAGTGACTGGCAGGGTGACCACCCGCTAAGTAAATTCCCTACACGCTGTTGGGGAATGCCGGAAAAAGTGAGACGTAGCTCTCAATTCCGGGGTGTCGGCCGTTAACATCATCACACGTGCATCACATCGGGTGCATGCGTCGCATGTGACGGCCCCTTTCCTTGCGAAGTCTGTTGAATGAGCGCACTCGACCCGCTGCCGCTATACCGCACGCGCAGTTGCTCCCGGCAATGGCTGGGGTTTGTGCGCGCGATGGCCGAGGAGTTCGGCGCCGAGTTGTCCGAGGACGATCTGGCCCTGTTGATGGCGCGGATCGGCCGCCGCTTCGCACGCGAACAGCGGCTGGCGCCCTGCGCCACGCTGGATGACGCGCAGCACGCGGCCAATGCGGTGTGGGACTGCTGCGATTGGGGCCAGTGCGCGTTGGAGGAGTACACCGACCATGTGCAGATCCGGCACGCAGGGGCGCCGTTGAGCGTCGCGCTGAATGGCGCCGCGTGGAGCGATGGGTTCTTGCAGGGGGTGTATGAGGGGTGGTTTCAGCAATTGGGGATGCTGGCAGGCCTGGCGGTGCAGAGCGTGCCGAGCGACACCGTTGATCTGCGCCGCCTGGTGTTGGCGCGCACGGCATGAGCATGTCTGATCGGGCAAGGAGAGTGTGATGACAGCGAAGAAGGGCAAGGACGCAATCCAACATGACGATGTGTCGGGCCTGTTCGCGCGTCTGGGAACGCCGGCGAGCCAGGGGTACCACGATTTCGCCTACACCCAGCTGTCGCCGCGCACCTCTGGCCTGACGCAGGCCCATGCGCCGGCAGCGGTCGAACCGATCACTATTGCGCCCGATGCCGTGCAGCCGCCGGTGGGGGTTTCAGCGCCGACGCCGGGCGTGGGCATGCCGGCCACCGTCCCGCTGCCAGAGCGTTCCTTGCAACCCGTCGTGACGGCAGCAGATCAGGTGCCGGATGCGCTCGCCCCGCTGCGCAGGTTGCGTCAGTTCGACGAACCGGCGCCGCGCGGCGTGCAGCCGGCCGATCGGCCTGCGCAGACGCCATTGGAGCGCTTGTTCCAGCGCCTGTTGCAGGCCGATGCGCGCAGCTGCGCGCAAAGCCCGCTCAAGCGCCTGCGTTCGCGTTGACCTGTTGCCCGTTGTTCCCCGCCGCAGGCGCCATGCGCTTGCGGCTTGTTGTGCCGCACGCCGCCATGCCTGAAGGACGATTGATGACCGCTGCCAGCCGCCGTTCCGCATCACCGCTGCCCACGCTGGCGACCTGGGCGCTGTGGTTGCTGGGTGCGTTGCTGCTGGTGTTCGTGGTGGCCGTGCCGATGGATGTGACGCAGCAGCTGGTGTTTTCCGGCGTGTTGTTCGCGGTGGCGTTGGCGGTGCGCAACCGCGGCGGGCGGGTGGTCATCCTGATGATGATGGGGATGTCGCTGGCGGTGTCGTGCCGTTACATCTGGTGGCGCATGACCCAGACCATGGGCGTGGGCAGCGCGGTGGATTTCATCCTCGGCCTGGGCCTGCTTGGCGCCGAGCTGTATGCCTTCGTGATCCTGGTGCTGGGCTATTTCCAGGTGCTGTGGCCGCTCAACCGCAAGCCGGTGCCGCTCCCGGCCGACCAGCGCCTGTGGCCCAGCGTGGACGTGTTCATCCCGACCTACAACGAGCCGCTGTCGGTGGTGCGCACCACCGTGCTGGCGGCCAGTGTGATCGATTGGCCGGCCGGCAAGATCACCATCCATTTGCTGGACGACGGCCGTCGCGACGAGTTTCGCGCGTTCTGCGCCGAGGTCGGCATCAACTACGTCACCCGCACCAATAAAGCGCATGCCAAGGCCGGCAACATCAATGCCGCGTTGAAGAAGTGCAGCGGCGATTATGTGGCCATCTTCGATTGCGACCACATTCCCACCCGCAGTTTTCTGCAGGTGGCGATGGGCTGGTTTCTGCACGACACCAGGCTGGCACTGGTGCAGATGCCGCACTATTTCTTTTCGCCGGACCCGTTCGAACGCAACCTGGACACGCATGGCAAGGTGCCCAACGAAGGCGAGTTGTTCTACGGCCTGCTGCAGGATGGCAACGACCAGTGGAATGCCACGTTCTTCTGTGGTTCGTGTGCGGTGATCAAGCGCACCGCGCTGGAAGAAGTGGGCGGCGTGGCGGTGGAAACGGTCACCGAAGATGCGCACACCGCGCTCAAGCTGCAGCGCCGCGGTTACCGCACCGCCTACCTGGCCGTGCCGCAGGCTGCGGGCCTGGCCACCGAAAGCCTGTCCGGCCACGTGGCGCAGCGCATCCGCTGGGCGCGCGGAATGGCGCAGATCGCACGCATCGACAACCCCTTGCTGGGTCGCGGGCTCAAACTGTCGCAGCGGCTGTGCTACCTCAACGCGATGCTGCACTTCTTCTACGGCGTGCCGCGCATCATCTATCTCACTGCGCCGCTGGCCTATCTGTTCTTTGGCGCGCACGTGATCCAGGCCTCGGCGTTGATGATCCTGGCCTACGCCCTGCCGCATATTTTGCAGGCCAACCTGACCAATCTGCGCGTGCAGAGCCGCTTCCGCCATCTGCTGTGGAACGAGGTCTACGAAACCACGCTGGCCTGGTACATCTTCCGTCCCACCCTGGTGGCCTTGCTCAATCCCAAACTCGGCAAGTTCAACGTCACACCCAAGGGTGGGCTGGTGGCGCGCAGCTATTTCGATGCGCAGATCGCCAAACCCTATCTGTTCCTGTTGTTGCTCAACGTGGTGGGCGTCGTGGCCGGTGTGCTGCGGCTGATCTATGTGGGTGGCAGCGGCGAGCAGCAGACCATCTGGTTCAACCTGGCCTGGACGCTCTACAACATGGTGCTGCTGGGCGCCACGATTGCCACCGCCAGCGAAACGCGCCAGGTGCGCAGCGCCCACCGTGTGCCGCTGGATGTGCCGGTCACCCTGTATCTGCCCGATGGCGGTGTGCTGCCGAGTCGCTCGGTGAATTTTTCCACGGGCGGCATGGCGATCATGCTCGCGCAGCCGCAGCCGATCGAGCCGGGTTTGCCGGTGCAGATCGGCCTGAGCCATCGCGGCGTGGAGCAGACCTTGCCGGCGGTGGTGCGCCAGGATCGCGATGGACAGGTCAGCATCCAGTTCACGCAGATGTCGATGGAACAGGAGCGCTGGCTGGTGGCGTCGACCTTCGCGCGCGCCGACATCTGGCTGTCGCAGTGGGGCCAGCACGACCGCGATGCGTTCTGGCGCTCGATGGGACAGGTGTTGGAAGCCAGTGCACGCGGATTCGGGCGACTGGGCGGGCATATCGTGGACAGCGCGCGGCAGGGCTTTCGCCCGAGGCGCGCGGTGGATCTGGAGTCGTAAGTGTGATGCGTGGCGTTTCTTTTTGCTTTACCAGGACGCAGCTGATGCGGATGTTCCCGGCTGTGTTGAGCTGTGCGTTGACCTTGCTGGCAGGCCTGGCGCAGGCGCAACCGCCCATGCCTGCAATGCCATCTGCACAGGCAGGCAGCCAGATGCAGGCAGCCACGCCATCGCAGGTGCCCGTCGCCTTCGCAGCGGCGCCTTTGCCAGGAGGCAGCACGCGTGCGGCAACGCTGCGCGAACTGGGCATCGACTACGAAATCACCTTGCGCGGGGTGCAGGGCAGCGCCGGCGTGCCCTTCAGCGTGCGCAGCGACGAGATCGTCACCGCGGCCACGTTGACTCTCAAATACAGCTACTCGCCCTCGCTGTTGCCCGACCTGTCGCACCTCAAGGTCACCATCAACGGCGTCACCGTGGCCACGCTGCCCACCGACAAGGCCAACGCCGGCAAGTTGCTCTCGGCTGATCTGCCGATCGACCCGCGCCTGGTCGCCGATTACAACCAACTCGATCTGCAGTTGATCGGCCACTACACGCGCGATTGCGAAGACCCCGACCACAGCAGTCTGTGGGCGAATGTGGATGCGGCCACCAGCCTGTCGCTGACCACCACGCCGCTGGCCTTGACCAACAACCTGGCGTTGCTGCCGGTGCCGTTCTTCGATGTGCGCGACACGCGCCGGCTGGAATTGCCGTTCTATTTCCCGCAGCGCCCGGACACCGCCACGTTGCAGGCGGCCGGTACGGTGGCCTCGTGGTTCGGTAGCCTGGCCGGCTACCGGGGCGCGGTGTTCCCGGCATCCACCGAGGCCTTGCCGGCGTCCGGGAACGCGGTCGTCTTCGCGACGCCCAGCACCTTGCCAGCGCAATTTGCGACCGCCCACAGCGGCGTGGCCGACATCCGCGGCCCCACCGTGGCGGTGCTGGCCAACCCCAACGATCGCAACGGCAAGCTGCTGCTGGTGCTTGGCCGCAACAGCGAAGACCTGCAGCGTGCCGCCACCGCGCTGGCCCTGCACGCACCGTTGACCGGTGCGGTGGCCCGCATCGGCGAAATCAGCGCGCCTGCGCCGCGGCGGCCCTACGACGCACCCAACTGGGTGTCGAGCGAGCGTCCGGTACGCTTCGGCGATCTGGTCACCCAGCCCAGCCAGCTCAACGTCACCGGCTATCACCCCGACCTGATCCGGGTAGGCCTGCAACTGCCGCCGGACCTGTTCGTGTGGGAGCGCGATGGCATTCCGGTGGCGTTGAACTACCGCTACACGCTGCCGGAGCAGGACAACAAATCCGCGCTCAATGTCAGCATCAACGAATCGTTCGTGACCACGCTGCCGCTGACCGGTCGCCCGTTCGCCGAATCCACGCCGATGCGCTGGTGGAACAGCCTGGGGACGCGCGGCAGCATGCCGGTGCATCAGGACCTGACACTGCCGGTGGGCGCGTTTTCGGCCAACAGCCAGCTGCGCTTCCATTTCTTCTTCGATCGCCCGCAAGGCGAAGCGTGCAAGAACACCTTCCCGGATGTGTCCGGCGCCATCGATGCCGATTCCACCATCGACCTGAGCGGCTTCCACCACTACATGGCGATGCCGAACCTGGCGGCGTTCGCCAATGCCGGCTACCCGTTCACGCGCCTGGCGGACCTGTCCGAATCCGCCATCGTGCTGCCCGACAATCCCGGCGATCAGGACCTGAGCAACGTGCTGACCCTGCTCGGGCATTTCGGTGCTTCCACCGGTTACCCGGCGCTGCATGCGCAGATCATTGGCGCCGGCGCAGTGCAGCAGCATGCCGGCCGCGATCTGTTGCTGCTCGGTAGCGCCCAATCGCAACCGTTGTTCAAGCAATGGCGCGCGCATCTGCCGATCGGCCAGGACGGGCGGGCGCCCCGCTTTGCGCTGACCGACTGGCTGTTCGAACGACTGCCGCGATTTTTATCCTTCGATGCGCGCCGCACCGACCTGCCCACCACCGCCGAGATCGCCCTGCAGCCGCAGCCGGACGATGTGCTGTTGATGGGCTTCGAATCGCCGCTGAAATCCGGCCGCAGCGTGGTAGCCTTCCAGACCGAAGACCCGGCCAACATGAGCCGCCTGTTCGATGCCTGGTTCGACCCGACCCTGCTCAAGGATTTCCAGGGCAGCGTGGTGGTGTTGCAGCAGAACAAAGTCACCAGCCTGGTCGGCAACCAGACCTATTACGTGGGGCACCTGCCGCTGCCGACCTGGCTGCGCTGGTATTTCTCGCACCACCCGGTGTGGCTGGCCTTCACCGTGGTGCTGCTGGCGCTGTTGCTGGCCTTGGCCGCACGCGTGCTGCTGCGCAGGCACACCGCCGAGCGGCTCAACGACGGTGGCGGCGCATGAGCACGCACGGTGGCATGACGCGCCGTCGCCTGCTGCGTGCAGGCGCATTGGCGGGCGTGGCCGCGCTGCTGCCGGCAGCCGCGATGGCGGCGCCCAGCCAGTGCGGGCCGTGGCCGCTGTGGAGCGCCTTCGTCGACAGGCACATCCAGCCCGATGGGCGGGTGGTGGATTTTCTCAATCCGGATCAACGCTCCACCTCCGAAGGGCAGTCGTATGCGCTGTTCTTCGCCCTGGTCAACAACGACCAGGTGCTGTTCGACAAGGTGCTGAGCTGGACCCGCCACAACCTGTGCGGCGGCCGCCCGGATCTCAACCTGCCGGCATGGCTGTGGGGCCGCGATGGCAGCGGCGCCTGGCGCGTGCTGGACGCCAACACCGCCAGCGATGGCGAGTTGTGGATTGCCTATGCGCTGCTGGAAGCCGGCCGGCTGTGGAGCCGCCCGGGCTATCTCAAGGCCGGCCAGCAGATCCTGCAGCTGATCCGCGCGCAGGAAACGGCCACGCTGCCCGGGCTGGGCCCGATGCTGCTGCCGGGCCGCACCGGCTTCGTCGACAACGGGCGCTGGACGCTCAATCCCAGCTATCTGCCCATCCAGGTGCTGCGCCGCTGCGCCAACGCCGACCCCAAGGGCCCATGGGCGGCCATCGCCGCCAACAGCGCGCGCGTGCTGCGCGACAGCGCGCCGGTGGGGTTTGCCCCGGATTGGACGGTGTGGGACGGCAAGACCTTCAATGCCGATCCCAAGCGCGGCAATGTGGGCAGTTACGACGCCATCCGCGTGTACCTGTGGGCCGGCATGCTGGACGCTGGCGAGCCGCTGCGCGCGCGATTGCTGAAGGACCTGTCCGGACCGGCCGACCTGCTCGCCGCGCAGCAGACGCCGGCCGAAAAGATCGACACCGCGCGCGGTGCGGGCACCGGCGCGCTGCCGGTGGGATTTTCTGCGGCGTTGTTGCCGTACCTGAGCGCGCTGGGCAAGCCAGCGCTGCTCAAGGCGCAGGCGCAGCGCGTTCCCGCCGCCACGCAACCGGCCGCCGCTGCATTGCCGTATTTCGAACGCACGCTGGCCCTGTTCGGACAGGGATGGCTTGAGAACCGCTACCGCTTTGCCGCAGACGGGCGCCTGTTGCCCGCCTGGAGAACCCCTGCATGCGCCGCAACGACCTGAAGCCGTTCTACCTCGCCGGCATGCTGGAGCTGTGCCTGCTCGCCGCACCGGCAGCGCATGCGCAGACCAGCGCCACCCAGCAGTTGGTGGAGCAGGGCAACTACTGGCACGACCAGGGTCGCGACGATCTGGCCGCCGATACCTGGAAGAAGCTGCTCGGCATCGACCCGGACCAACCCGACGCATTGCTCGGCCTGGCCCAGATCGATCTGGCGCAGGGGCGCCAGTCCGAGGCGCGCAAGCGCCTGCAGCAACTGGAAGGCGCGCATCCGCAATCGCCGCAGGCCCAGCGCCTGCGCGTGGCGATGGGGGCGCGCGGTGGCAGCGGTGCGGGCGAAGACTCCAATCTGCGCAACGCACGTCGTGCCGCCTCTGCCGGGCGCTATGTGGACGCGGCGCGCAGTTACGAAGCCGCCTTCGCCGGCAAGCCGCCGCCGCCGAACCTGGCGCTGGAGTACTACCAATCGCTGGCCGGCACGCCCACCGGTTGGGAGCGCGCCCGCGACGGCCTGCGACGCCTGCAATCCAGCGACCCGGGCAATCCGTCCGTGCAGCTGGCGCTGGCGCAGGTGCTCAGTTACCGCGAAGCCACCCGCCGCGACGGCATCGCGCAATTGCGCACGCTTGCCCAGCGCGCGGACGTGGGTGGGCCGGCACGCAGCAGCTGGCGCCAGGCGCTGCTGTGGCTCAACGCCGGCATGGCCGATGCGCCGCTGTACCAAGCATTTCTTGCCGGTACCCCGAACGATGCCGAAGTGACCGCCAAACTTGGCCAGCTGCGCGCGCAACGCGCGGTGGCCACCACGCCGGCCGATCCCAACGGCGTGCTGCTGGGCGAAGGCTTCCGCGCGCTGAGCGCCAACAATCTGAGCGCAGCCGAACAGCGCTTCACCCAGGTCTTGCGCGCACGTGCGCGCGACCCCGAAGCGCTCGGCGGCCTGGGCTCGGTACGTCTGCGTCAGCAGCGTTTTGCCGAGGCGCAGGAACTGCTGCGACCGGCCGCGGCCAGCAACGGCAAATGGAAAAGCGCACTGGAGAGCGCCCGCTACTGGCAGCAGCTGCAGCAGGCCGAAGCCGCGCGTGCGCGCGGCGATCTGGCGCAGGCGCGCCAGCTGATAGAGCAGGCGGTGCAACTGCTACCCAACGAGCCGGCCGGACACGTGGCGCTGGGTGACCTGCAGGCCGCCGGCGACCCGGTCGCGGCCGAAGCCAGCTATCGCAAAGCCTTGTCGCGCGAGGCCGACAATGCCGGCGCATTGCAGGGCCTGGTCGGGCTGTACAGCCGCCAGGGCCGCCTGCAGGAAGCCAGCGCCTTGTTCGACCGGCTGCCGGCGGCCGAGCGCGCCAAATCCGGTGGCCAAGCCCTGCTGCGCTCCAATGTGCAGCGCGCCCGTGCGCGTCAGTTGCTGGACGCCGGCGATGCGGTCAGCGCGCAGACCGAGCTGGAAGCGGCCATGGTCGAGCGTCCGGGCGATGCCTGGATCCGCCTTGATCTGGCGCGCCTTTACCAGCAGGCTGGCCGCCCGGATCAGGCCCGCAGCGTGATGGACGGCCTGCTCGCCGTGCATGGCGACCAAGCCGAGGCGCTGCACGCCAATGCGCTGCTGGCGCAGGAAGGCGGCGACTGGAAGGGCGCCTACG
Source organism: Xanthomonas sp. D-36-1 (assembly GCF_017746155.1). Classification (NCBI taxonomy): domain Bacteria; kingdom Pseudomonadati; phylum Pseudomonadota; class Gammaproteobacteria; order Lysobacterales; family Lysobacteraceae; genus Xanthomonas; species Xanthomonas sp. D-36-1. The sequence goes on along the minus strand of NZ_JAGHWR010000016.1, from coordinate 40,272 downwards.
ACAGTCTGGATCGCATTCCAGCCGCGGCACGCACGCCGGCGATGACCCAGCTGCGCGCCACCGCCTGGATCCAATTGCAGGCGCGTCAGGCGCGGCAGCTGGTCGCGCAGGGTCGGGTGGGCGAGGCGCAGCAGTTGCTGGCGCGTAACGAAACGGCGCTGGGCAATCAGCTCGACGATCCGCAACTGCTGGCCGCCCTGGCCGGCGCGCATGCCGACGCCGGCAACACCCAGCGCGCGCTGGTGCTGGCCCAGCGGCTGGTCACCGGCGCCAGCCCGCGCATCGAAGACCGCCTGCAATACGCCAGCGTGCTGCTGCGCGCGCATCAGGACGCCGAGCTGTCGGCGGTGTTGCGACAGCTTCAGGCCACCACCATGACCCCGGAGCAGCTGCGCCGCTACCAAGGCCTGCGCAGCGCCTACACGCTGCGGCAAGTGGATGCATTGCGCGAGCTCGGCAATCTGGAAGGCGCCTACGACGCGTTGTCGCCGGTGCTGGCACAGCAGCCGGACAACCGCGATGCGCAGGCCGCGCTTGCGCGGTTGTACGCGGCAGCCGGCGAGCACCGCCAGGCGCTGGCGATCTACCAGCAGATCCTGCAACGTCGGCCCAGCGATCTGGACACGCTCACTGCCGCCGCCGACAGCGCCGCCGCGCAATCGGATCTGCGCAATGCAGAGCGCTATCTGCAACGCGCGCTGGCGCAGGCGCCGGAATCGCCGGACGTGCTCGCCGCCGCCGGCCGCGTGTATCGCAGTGCCGGCAAGAACCGCAAGGCCGAGCAGTATTTCCGTGCTGCGCTGGCGGCGCAGCAGCGTCAGGCCGGGCAGCTCGACAATGGCCTGGCTTCTGCAGGTGGCCCGGCTGCCGCCGCCGCATCCGGTCGCCCGCTCAACCCATTCTCCGGCATGACCGGCGCCATGCCGCGTTCGCTGGCGGTGCTGTCCGAACGCATGGACGCCGGCAGTGCCTACAACGACGTCGCAACCGCACCTGTCGCCTACATCGCGCCGCTCGCCATGCAGCCCGGCGCCGCACGTGTCGCAACTGCCGCACCCGTCAATGCCGCCGCCGATAGCAGCAGCGACGCGTTGCCGCAACCGGTACGCGCCAGCACCGTGCCTTCCACCTTGCCTGCGCCCAGCAGCCGCGTGCGCGCTTCCACGCATGGCGCGCTGCCGCCTGTGTCGGGCAGCGATCTGCAGCCGCGCAGCATCGCCGCGCAAGCACTGCCTGCGCGCAGCAGCGGCAATAGCGTGCTCGACGAATTGCGCGCCGTGCAGGCGGAAAACAGCGACGGCCTTGCCGGCGGCGCGCTGTACCGCGCGCGCGACGGCGAAGACGGCCTGGGCCGTCTGGACGACATCGAAATGCCGGTGCAGGCCGAATTCGCAGTCGGCGAGGGCAAGCTCGGGGTCACGCTGACACCGACCGTGGTGGATGCCGGCACGCTCGGCACCGACTACGCCACCGCCAGCCGCTTCGGCACCGGCCCGCAGAGCGCCATCGGCGATGCGCTGGCCGCCAACCGTGGCCCGATCGACACCCTGGTCGATTCGCCGGTGTATCAGTTGCTCGCCACCGAAGGCGATACCGCCGCCACGCGCGAACGCCTGCGCCGCTACACCTTGAACACCGGCTTGTTCAATGCACTGCTGGTGGAGAACAACAACAGCACTGCCGCTGCGCTGGCTGCGTTGGCCAACGAGCCGCTGCCGGCCTACCTGCTCAGCATCAACGCCTCCAACACGCCGATTGGGCAGCTGGCACGCGACATCCTGGGCAATGCCGCGCTCAGCGAACAGCTGGGTGCAGGCGACGCGGCCGCTTTGCGTGCGCTGGCCGGCAGCACGGCCGCCGCGCAGCAGACGCCGACCGGCCTGGCCGACACGCTCGATGCCATGGCCGCCAGCGGCAACGGCAGCCGCCGGCTCAGCCAGGACGACACCGGCGTGGGCGTCGGCGTGCGGTATCGCAATGGCGGTTTCAGTGCCGAACTGGGCAGCACCCCGATCGGGTTCCAGGAGCAGAACCTCATCGGTGGCGTGGGCTATCGCGGCGAGCTCGGCGACACCGTCAGTTGGTCGGCCGAGGCCTCGCGGCGTGCGGTGACCGATAGCGTGCTGTCGTTTGCCGGTGCGCAGGATGCGCGCAGCGGTCGCCAATGGGGCGGTGTCACCAGCACCGGTCTGTCGCTGTCGGCCACTGCCGACAACGGCCTGCTCGGTGGCTACGCCAGCCTTGCCGCGCACCGCCTGCAGGGCAACAACGTGGCCGACAACGACCATCGCCAGGTCGACCTGGGCTTCTACGTGCATGCCTTGGAGACCGAGCATCAATCGCTCACAGCCGGCGTCAATCTGACCACCATGCAGTACGACAAGAATCTCAGCGGCTTCACTTACGGGCACGGTGGCTACTTCAGCCCGCAGGACTATGTGGACCTGGGGTTCCCGGTGCATTGGAGCGGGCGCACGGCCGGGCAGGCGGTGAACTGGAAGGTCGACGCCAGCGTCGGTGTGCAGCATTTCAGCACCGAGGCCTCGCCCTATTTCCCCACCGACCCGACCCTGCAACAGGCGGCCTACGACGCCGCATCGCTGGCCGCGCTGCTCGGCCTGGTCAATCGCTACACCGACCCGGTGTATGCGGGCGAAAGCCGCACCGGCGTGTCCTACAATCTCAGTGGCGCGGCCGAATGGCAGGTGGCGCCGCAGCTGTTTCTGGGCGGGCGGCTGACCTTCAACAATGCACGCGACTACAACCAGTTCAGCAGCAACCTCTACCTGCGTTTCGTGATGGATCGCCTGGGCGCTGCGCTGGGGCGTGCGCCGCAGGTGCTGACCTCCCCGTATGCGGCGGAGCATTGATGTGCCGGCAAACCTGGTGCCTCGCTCCGAAGGCGCGCAGCAGGGTCTGCAGCGAATGCACGCAGGCGGCGTGATGCCGCGCGTGCATGGGGTTCGCATCCTCGCCTGCGCCGTGGTGTGAATCGTCGCCACGCTGCATGGACCGCGTGGCCGCACGCAACAACGCGGCAGCAGACAAACGAACGGCGCCTTCCGGCGCCGTTCGCATCGCATCACATCACCCGTTCGTCGCTTACGGGCGCACCTTGGTGGCGCAGACGAAGACCGCTGCCTGTTGCACGCGGCTGATCACGCCCTGGCTCTGCAGCTCGCGCGCATGTTCGTCCATGCAGGTCAGGTAACCCAGGCGGTTGCCGACGTTCTGCGTCTTGCACAGGCTGCTTTCGGCAGACACGTTCGCGCCCGGAATCAGGCCGCCGGTCTCCACCGTCGGGACCGAGGTGTTGCAGGTGCCCAACTTGGCCGGCCCGGTGTTCAAGGTCCAACCGATGTCGGCAAACAGCGCCGGGGTCAGGTCGATGTTGACGTGCGCCTGCACTTCCGGCGTGTCGAACGGTTCCATCAAGGCATTGGGCTGCAGATCGGTATCGAAGTGCGAGAACGTCGAACCGCCGGCCACCACGCTGGGCGAGTACAGCCGCGTGCGGCCTGCGCTGTCGGTGCCCTGCAGCAGCTGCGGATCTTCGTACAGCGCCGCGACCACCGCAGTACTGCCCTTCAGACGCGCGCCATCGGCCTGCGAGACCATGATGGCGGGGATGGTGATGTCGGTGATCGGCGGTGCTGCGTTGCCCATCGTCTGCACACCGGCCGCGTTGTTGGCGACGATGACGCCCACCGCGCCGTTAAGCTGCGCATTCTTCACCTTGATCGCGAACGCGCAGGTGCCGCGGTCGATCAGCGCCACCTTGCCGGCCACATCGGCCGCATTGACGAACGGGGTTTCGCAGCCGTCGCTGGCCGATGCGGCTGCCACGCCGTCGTTGACCGTCACCACCGAACGCGCCGGGAAATTGGCGGCGGTGGCCAGCGGACCGAAGCTGGCAAAGCCCACTTCGAACTTACCTGCGGCGCTGGCCGGCGCGGTGACGCGCAGCAGGGTGCGCGGATCCAGGATCAACGCCGCCTCGCGGTTCACGCGCGTCCCGGCCCATACCGTACGGCCGGGCGTGCGCATCGCTTCGGCGCGCAGGGCGTTGGTCATGGTCGGGTCGTCGAAGCGCTTGTTCTGGACGTTGTCGTAGGCCTGCGAGGTATAGACGTCGGTCAGGCCGCTGCCCGAACCCAGCACGCCGGTGGTCTTGTTGAGGAAGCCCGCCGCGCCCAGACCGTGGCCTATTTCGTGCATCACCACGTTGAGGAAGTTGATCTGGCCTTCGGGCGTCTTGCCGTCCAGACCCAGGTTCCAACCCGAACCGGCCAGGCAATCGTCCTTGCCCAGGTCGCCGTTGAACTGCGAAAACACGTCGGCCGGATCGGACGGATCCGGTACCAGGTCCTGCCCGGCGATCGCATCGCCCAGCGCGGACGGGTACAGCGTATTGGCCTTGGCACCGGGGAAGTTGTTGACGATCCAGTTCGGGCCGGCCTGGCCCAGCGTGCCGCCGGTGGCGGTACAGGTCAGCCGCGCGAACGAGGCATAGACCTTGATCTCGACGTTGCTCTGCAGCACCGCGCCCCACAGGTCCATGGCGTACTGGTATGCGATGCGGCGTTGCTCGCCGATCGAGCGGCCCGGGTTGCCACCCAGCGGTGCGGCAGCGGTCGGGTCGTTCAGACCGACCACGGTGCCGGCATCGCCATTGATCAGCGTGACATTGGCTGCCCGGGCATGCAGCGGTGCCAGTGCGGCCGCCACGGCCAGGGACAACAGCAACAAGGGCTTATTCATGCGGCAGCGCTCCGTGCTCGGCGTGGGTGGGTTGGGCGGTGTCGGCCTCTGCGCTGTGTTCGATGACGATGCGTCCATCGGCCTGGCGGGTTGCCGTCAGCGAACTCATCTGGGTGGCCGGCAACTTGCGCGCCACGGTGCCATTGGGCAGGCGCCGCTCGGTCGCGCGTGCGGCCGCTTCGGTCTGCGGAACCGCGGTGCGTGCGGCGCTGCTGCGTGCTGCGGAGGCGGCTGTAGCCGCCTGCTGATCCAGCGCCGCGCTCTCGGCGTCGGTCAGCGGGCGCAATTTGCCGGTGGTGGGGTCGATACCGACCTTGGAACTGCTGGTAGCTGCTTGCTGCGCTGCAGCGATCGCCGGCAGGCATGCGACACACAACACACCGGACAGCATCCATCCGGGCTTGCGAAAGCTCATCATCGTTGGGGTTTCCTTGGGTCCAACAGGGGAAAAAACGCCGTGCTGACACCGGCGCTCGGGAGAATCCTTCCGTTTCAGTCTGTTCATGACTGAATCATTAATCCGTGATTCGTGTCAATCTTTTGACACATTCGCCGTCGAATGCGAAGCGACAACCTGAAAAAGTCATCGGCAGGATTGCAGTCTGGGAATTCACTTCCGCCGGCCCGTCACCAAGGCGCCAGCGCACGCCGTGGCCCGGCGCTCGGCATCCCCGGACGCCACTCGTACACTGGCCGGTCTGGTCGTCGTCCGGACATCCGTTGCCGGCCCCGCCATCCACCAGCCAACCCAGCGCCAGGCCACCATGCACGCCGTCATCTACCACAATCCCGGTTGCGGAACCTCACGCAACACCCTTGCCCTGATGCGCCACATCGGCGTCGAACCGCAGATCGTCGACTACCTGCAGCATCCGCCCAGCCGCCAGACGCTGCAGTCGCTCATCGCCGCTGCCGGCATCACGGTCCGCGAGGCCATCCGCCAGAAAGGCACGCCCTATCTGGAACTGGGACTGGACGATCCCACCCTGGACGATGCGACACTGTTGAGCGCAATGCTCGCCCATCCGATCCTGATCAACCGCCCATTCGTCCAGACCGCGCGCGGCACGCGCCTGTGCCGTCCCTGCGAACGGGTGCTCGACCTGTTGCCGCCAGCCACGCATGGCTTCATCAAGGAAGACGGCGAACGCGTGCTGGACGAGGCCGGTCAACGCATTGGCCGCTGACATGTTTGAGCCGGTTCAACCGGCGCGAAGCTGGTGTGCTCCGTTACGTTGGCCGCAGCGCTGACGATAGACGCAGTACGCTTATGCACAGGGCGATGAACAAGCTTGTTACACGCCCGCTTGCGCATGCACGGCACCTGTTGAGCGCGGCAAGACAAGGTGACTGTACGCACCGTGCGCTGGCGCGAGCGGTGCCCGGAGCCGGGCATGCGCAAGCGCGGCAGCGACCGCTCGTACGCTGCCGCGCTTGCGTACCATTGCAGCGCCTGCACCTGTTCGCTACCGGTCGTCAGCCCCTCTAGAATCCACGCCACGATCGTCAGGAGCACCCGCATGATTCGCGAAATTATCCGCATGGGCGACAAGCGTCTGTTACGCGTGGCACCACCGGTCACCAACCTGGGAAGCGCCGAGTTGCACACGCTGGTGGCCGATATGTTCGAAACCATGGACGCTGCGCGTGGCGTCGGTCTGGCAGCACCGCAGATCGCGGTGGATCTGCAATTGATGGTGTTCGGTTTCGACGCCAGCGAGCGCTATCCCGAAGCGCCCGCAGTGCCGCGCACGGCCCTGGCCAACGCGCAGATCGAACCGCTGTCGGAAGAAATGGAAAACGGCTGGGAAGGCTGTCTGTCGATTCCCGGCCTGCGCGCAGTGATTCCGCGCTATCGCTTCATTCGCTACCGCGGCTTCGCACCCGACGGCAGCCCGATCGAGCGCGACGCCGAAGGCTTCCACGCACGCGTGGTGCAACACGAATACGATCATCTGGTCGGTCGCCTGTATCCCTCGCGCATCGAGAATTTCGACACGTTCGGTTTCGAAGACGTGCTGTCCTACGATCTCTAGCAGGTCGTTCGCTGTGTAAATTGCGGCGTGGCTGCGGCCATGGGACGGCAGCCATCTGTGCTGGATTTCGCCTCATTCAAGGTGGCCATCAGCAAGCTGCCTGGCGCGGTGCCCTCGTCGCTAGCGTCAGCGTTGGCGGCATGAACGCAGCAATCGACTCGCGGTGGATTGACGGCGTGTCTGGCGAGCGGCGAGGGTAGCGCACCCTCGGCCACGTCTCAGGCCGAAAACGCGTGTGGCTCGGCGGCAAATCCGACCGCCAAGGCGCCCTTGCCGACGTTGACCATGCCGGTCAGGCTCATCACGCTTTCCAGGAGTTCCACGCCGTGGGTCTGGCAGGCGCCCTGCAGTGCGGCGTAGCCGGGCAGGGCATGCAGCTCGGCCAGCTCGCCGCCGTAGCCCACGCACACCGTGGGCGTCATCAGGCCGTCGCGAATCTTGCGCACGGTGAAGCCGAACAGCTTTTCGGCCGAAGGTTCGAAACCCTTGAGCTTGGCCACCGGCTCGGTGACGCCGCGGTAGGCGCGCAGCACCGGTTTGATGTCCAGCGCGCTGCCGAGCGCGGCGCCGATCAGGCCGACGCTGCGATCGCCCTTGGTGCGCGCGCGGGCGCGCAGGTAATAGAGATCGCGTGGAATCATGTAGCCATAGGTGTGCTCGGCCAGCTGTTCCAGACGAGTACGGATGGCCGCCACGCTCTGGCCCTGGTCGCGCAGGCGGGCCGCTTCCACGGCGGTGATGCCCTGGCCGGCGAACAGGTTGAGCGTGTCGATCACCCGTAGCGCGAACGGCGAGGTGTGGCCTGCGGCCTGCCGGATCGGCTTGTAGTCGTTGAGGATCGCGAAACTGGCCTGCATCGCGTTGTCGAAGATCTGGCTGCGGAGTTTGGAAATGGTCAGGCAGAACACATGGTCGTAGTCGATGACCAGTCGTTGCAGGAACAGATCGCGGATCTGGCTGACCGAGAACGGCGTGGTTTCCGCTTCGTGCCCGCGCTCGGCCACGTGCGCCTGCAGAAAGCTCAGCGTGGCTTCCTCGTCGCGGTGATCGGCCAGCACCGCCTCGCCGATGCGCACGCTGATCGGCAATACAACGATGTTGTGACGTTGGATGAAGTCCTGCGGCAGATCGCACGCGCTGTCCACCACGATTCCGATACGCATCGTCGCCCCCTCCGGCTGTTGCGTTGTCTGTAGTGCGAACGCTATCGCAAAACGGCCCCGTCGCGTAGGCCTGAGGTGGGGCTTGTTCCGGGCACCGACCGCGCGGATGGCGGCCGGACTGATGCAGACCGGTGGCAGCGACGCGGCACTGCGTGCAAAGACATTGCATGCGCAAGCGACGCCGCCTGGCACGTGCGAACACGGCCGATGCGGATGTGGCTATGCACCATTCGCCGCCCCCACGCCCGGGCGTCTTCGCGCGAAACCTGCCGCTGCGCCCGCGTCCTGTGACCTAAGTGCTAGCCAGCGCACGCTCCAAGTGCAAGGTGGCGCCCGCTATCGCGCTTGGCCGGGTGGCGCCGCCGGAATCGTTATAGCTCCCCGCGCGGCGCCGCTGCTAGGGTCCAACCCCGGCTGCCGCACGGCAGGTCCCGACGGCGCTGCACCAGCGCCGCCGCGTTGAATCATACGGAGAGTCACTATGCACAACTGCCCATCCAGCTCCCTTGTCCAGACGTGCGCCCAGGCGCCGACCAAACGGCGGCGCGCCGCGCGCTGGTGGACCGCGGCGCTCGCCTTCGGTCTGGTCGCGCTCACCCCGGTGGCGCTCGCCGGCCCGTACAAGATCTTTGGCAACCACTATGCGTGGGTGAACAATTTCAACGATCCCAACAACATCATCCAGGGGACGTTCGGCACCGGCAGTACGCCGGAGTTGACGGTGACCTTCAACTTCGCCGACTACAACCTCTACGGCTATCCCGCGATCGTGCGCGGCTGGCATTACAACTGGAATCCGACCACCGACACGCTGTTCCCCAAGCAGATCTCCTCGATCAGCTCGCTGCCATTCAAATTCAATTACAGCGCAGGCGGCACCAACCTGTCCGGTGATTTCGCCTACGACATCTTCTTTCGCTGGGACACCGCAAAGGGCAATCCGCAGCTGGAAGTAATGATCTGGGGCGACCACAATTCCTGGCCGGTCGGCACGGTGACTGCGACCAAGGTCATCACCGCAGGCGGGCGTACCTTCGACCTGTGGGAAGGCTTCAATTCCGGCGCCGGCTATTACGTCTACACCTTCATCCCGACCGGGACTGCCGGCCAGCCGACGCTGAAGACCAGCGGTAGCCTCAACGTGGATGCCAAGCCGTTTCTGACCTGGCTGCAGAACAACCGCTCCAAGGATGGCCGCTACAGCAACAGCATGTATCTGCACGCGGCCGAAGCGGGCTTTGAAGTGGTACGCGGCAATGGATGGGCCAAGGTCAGCGCGACCTTGGATGCGAAGTAAGCGCCGCCGCAGCGGTGTTGTGCGTGTCGGCGGTGCCGGTCGGCACGCACACGGTTTTGTCAGAGATTGGCGACTCGCCGCCTGTGCGTTGTGCGCCAGTGACTGTCCGCGTAGTTCGCTGCGCACATGACAACGACGTGCCGTGTGTGGCGCCTGTCGCCTCGGCATCGGATTTCGAGCGAGCTCACGGTGAGCGATGCATGGATGACTGCCTCTGCGCGGCATGTGGTCGCGGACGTGCCGGCGCGCAGATCTGGAGCGGCTGGCAATGTGCCGCTAAACGGGCGGTGCGGGTGCGAAGAACATCGGAACGGCTGAGCGCTGCACGCCGGCGCCACGCACCAGCCGCGCGTGCCTGGCTGCGGCGCGGATCGTGTGTTCGGACGCTGCTATAACGCCACCAGCTGGATGCTGTCGAACACGATTGCCGGGCTGAGGTAACCGTTGTCCGGGGAGCCGGAGGCAATGCCGATCTCGATGCGGTTGTTGCCGGCCTGCAACGCAGCGGCGGGGATGTCCACTTCGTACAGGGTGTTGTTGCCACGCGCGGTGCCGCGCGTCTTTGGTTGCATGGGCGCGGCAGGCACCGGTCCGTTCCAGCGTGCATTCACGCTGATCTGCGGACGTGCGCCGCCCTGTGCCAACGGCACGAAGATACGCAGGCGATAGCCGCGCACTTCGTCGGCGGGCAGGGTGAAGTCGATCCGGCTCGGGGTGTTGATGCCGCGCCACTGCACCGCGGGGAAGCTGCTCAGGCTGCTCGATCCCACGGTATAGGTCACCGCAGACCAGTGCATGCGCGCATCGGAAGGGTGCGCCCGCGGTAACAGGTCCGCATGTCTGAACCCTGCCGGCGTGCCATCGGGAATGCCGATCTGCCACTTCACCGTGCCCGGCAAGACGACTGCCTGCAGTGCGGCGTGCGCAGTGGCGCCGGCGGAAACCTCGATGTTGCGTTGTGCGACGTCCAGTTCGTTCTGGTAAAGCGTCACGCGATAGCTGCCCGGGCGAACACCCGTCACCCGGTAGTCGCCGCTGCCATCGGCAGTGGCCCAGTACTGCGCCTGCGCGTTGCGCAGACCGATGACAGCCGGCTGGCCCGGCAGCACGCCGCCGACGTGCCCGCTCACGGTGCCGCGCCCGCTTGCCGGCAAATAACCGCTCAGGCCCAGCGTGGCATCGACGAACGCGGTGTCCAGCTGCGCGCCCGACGGCGCGCTTCCATCGGTGAACAGCAGCCCGTACACACCGTGCAGGCCGCCGCGAAACGCTTCGGTCTGGGTGTGATCGGAATACATGTAGTGATAGAGCTCATGCGTCACGCTGGTTTTTTGCGTGGCGATGTCCTTGAAGAACGGGTCGCCCGCGCTGCGCTCGCGGTTGCCCATCAGCATGAACACGGCAACGCCAGAGCCGCTGACGCCATGCACCTGGTCGTCCATCGTTCGACGTGCGGAATAGAACTTGGAACTGGTGCGCCCATCCGGCAACAGAAAGACATCGTTGCCTTCGATCGCTTTGCCGACATTGGAATCGGGCTCCTGCTGCGCATTCGGCAACGTGGACACGTTCAAGCGGGCGACGAAGCGCAATTCGCCCACCGGCAGCAAGCTTGGCGCATCGGTGGCCATGTAGATCGCGTTGCGGCCCTTGCGCGCGATGTAGTACTGGACCAAGTCGCCGGCCTTGGCCGACACCACGATCGTCTCGCCAACGATGCGCGCATCCACACTGGCACTGCCCAGCCCCGAAGCGATGTGCGAGCCCTTCGATTCGGTGGTCTGCAGTTCGTTGTCGCGATAACGCATCGACACGATGTCGCCATGACGGGCATCGACCGCAAACACCAGCTCGGCGCCGCTGTCGACGATCACGCGGTCGCCGCTGCGGCTGATCCCGAAGTCGGCCAGCGCAGGTGTACCGACGCCGGCATAGAGCAGCAGTGCACAGGCGAAGGTATGTGGGCGATTGCGAGGCATGCGGGTGAGTGTCCGGAAGCAAGGCGTGGTCGCGATGCGTGCGCGCGATGCCAGGCGAGTGCTGAAGATGGAGACTGTGCGCACTGTTCGAAATTCCAGCGATCAAGGTAGAGTCGTTGGTTACTTGCGGGCATCGCTGACCGTCGCCACAGTGGGTAACTGCAATAAGCAGTTCTGGCGTCTGCCATGGAGAGGCTACCAAAACGCCAGGAACCGTTGTCGGTTGGCGTGGAGGGCGGACGGCAAATGCGCTGCACGAGCGGACATGCCGCACGGATCACCGGCCGCTTGCGGCCCTGGCAGTGAACAGTCGCCCTGCCAGCGGTTTGTGCGAGGCACCGGCGATGTTGCATCGCTCAGCGCAAGGCATCCCGTGCCGAGGCGATGTCCGCCATCCATTGCGTGCGCTTGCCGATCACGAAGCGGTATTGGTTTCCGTCATCCAGCCGTACTGCCAGCGATGTCGGCGCGATCGGCAGCAGGCCGAACAGGCGCGTCCAGCAGGGCTGCATCGCCACGATCTGCCGCAAGGGCACGCTCAGCGACTGGCACTGCACATTGAATGCATGCGGCTGAAACAGCAGCGCATCGGCGGTGAGAATCAGGCGCCCGCCCACCGCTTCCATGCCGCGTTGCAGATTGGCAGGCGCCTGGCGCAACACCGCACGATCGATCGAACGCAAGCCGCTACCGTGGAAGAGCGAGCTCACGGTCGTGCAACGGCGAGGTGGGCGCGTGGCATGTGCCGGGGCAAGACGCCAAGGCGGCAACGCGCTGTCAGGAGCGAAACCGAAAACATGCGATAGGCCTTGTGGGAAACATCACTAGAGCGAAGGCCGCCAGCAAGGTGCGGCAGGACGCCATGACAGCACATCGCCTGTGCACAGCAGCCAAGCGGTGAAGCGGTGTGCCGGTACCCGCTGTGCCGGTACACCAACGATGAAAGACCATGCTCAGGTGGCGCTTGAGCAACCACCGCACGCCTACTTCAGATAGGCGCGCGGCAGCGGGCCGGGCTGCTGCATGTAGCGGTCGCGCAGCTCGCTCTGGCGCGATCGCATCGGCATGTCGTGGCCGCCCAGCCAGACCTGCTCGGCATAATGCGCCACATCCAGCGGGTCGCCTTCCCACAGCACCAGATCGGCCTGCTTGCCGACCGCAATGCTGCCGATGCGATCGCCCACGCCGAAGATGTCCGCCGGCACGCGGGTCAGACCGGCCAGGCCGGATTCCCATGGCAAGCCATTGGCGACCGCATTGCCGGCCAGCTGGCGCAGTTTGCGCGCGTTGTGCGAAGCATCGCCGTTTTGGGTGAAGCTGACCTCCACGCCGGCAGCGCGCAGACGTGCGGCGTTTTCCAGCGTCGCGCCAATCTGGTCGAAGGTCGATGGCAGATCCGCCAGCGCGTCGACCAACACCGGGACCTTGGCCTGCGCCAGTTGCGGCGCGAGCTTCCAGGCTTCGGCACCGCCGGCAATGGCAATGCGCACCTTTTCGCGCTGCGCCCAGCGCAATAGCTGGCGGATGTCGGCTGCGCGTTCCACCTGCACCACGATGCGACCGTGGCCGGCCAGATAGTTTGCGAGTACACCGCGTCCAACCGGGGCCAGCAGTGCATGCGGCGAATCGGCCGGGATACGCCCGCGTGCTTCGGCGACCAGTTGATCCAGCAACATCCATTGCGCCGCGCGCGAGCTGCCGGTGAGATCGGACGCCGCTGCACCGATGCGAAGGAACAAGGCAGGCGGGCCTACCGGATCCGGACTGCCATCCAGCCGCACGATGCCGCCCTGGCCAGCGATGAAGGCGCCACTGGTGGTCGCCCCCAACGCGGTGAAGCCGATGCCCTCCACGCGCGCCACCGGCACCAGCACCGAATCGGGGTTGTAGGCCAGGGTGACGTCGAATTCCGGGCGCATCGGTTGATCGGCCAGCTTGACGCCGCTGTCCACGGTGCTTTCTTCGCCGGAGACTTCTTCGATACCGATCTCGGTAATGCCGCCGAACAAGGCCGGCGTCAGTGGGCGGCCTTTTGCTTCGACCACGCGGCCGTCGGTGGGTACTGCCAGGTTGCGGCCGATGGCGCGAATCACGCCGCCCTGCACCAGCACGTCGGTGTTCTGCAGGGTGCCTTGCGCGGTGGCCGTGTGCACGGTGGCGCCGCGAATCAACACCTGCTGCCCGAAGGCCGGCAATGCCAGCGTGGCCATCACCAGCGCCGCGAGCGCGCGCAAACGCGGGCGCACAACGGTTGCGCGGCTCATCGTGCCACCTCCTGGCCAAGCATGAAGTCCGACACCGGCTGCAGTGCGCGATTGTGCCGGTCATACACCTGCGCGCCGTCGATATACACCTGTTCGGCCAGCGCATACGAACTGAAAGGGTTGCCGTTCCACACCACCACATCGTCCATCTTGCCCGGCTCCAGTGCGCCGGTCTGCTGCTCGATGCCCAGCGCCTTGGCAGCATTGCTGGTGAGCCAGCGGATGGCGCGCTCTGGCGGAATCTCCATGCCGCTGCGGCGCGCGTTGGCGATCACCTTGGCGGCCTCCTGGTTGAGCCGCTGGATGCCTTCTTCCGAATCCGAATGCACGATGGCGCAGCTGTTGGCGGGGCGATCGACCAGCGCGATGTTTTCCTGGATGCCGTCGAAGGCTTCCATCTTGAAGCCCCACCAGTCGGCCCACAGCGCGCCGCAGACGTTGTCCTGCGCCAGGCGGTCGGCCAGCTTGTACGCCTCCACGCCGTGATGGAAGGCGGCAATGTGGAAGCCGAACTCCTTGGACAGATCCAGCATGGTCGCCATCTCATCGGCGCGGTAGCAGTGGATGTGCACGCGGATATCGCCGTTGATGGCACCGGCCAGTGTGTCGAGCTTGAGATCGCGCTTGCCGCCGGCATCGCCGCTGCTGTCGTTGTCGCCGCCGCGGCTCCACCAATGGCGCTTCTTGGCGGTTTTCTTTTTCGGTGCATTCTTCTGCAGATACTCGGCCGCGTCGATGAACGCAGCGCGGTAGCCGGCCACGTTGCCCATGCGCGTGCCGGGGCCACCTTTCTGGCCGTAAACGCGTTTGGGGTTTTCGCCGCAGGCCATCTTCAGGCCCCATGGTGCACCGGGAAATTTCATGCCCTGGTAGGTGGTGGAGGCGACGTTCTTGAGCGTGACGCCGCGCCCGCCGATCAGATTGGCCGAGCCCGGCAACACCTGCAGCGAGGTAATGCCGCCGGCAAGCGCAGTGCCGAAGCCTGGGTCCTGCGGCCAGATCGAGTGCTCGGCCCATACGTTGGGCGTCACCGGTGCGGTCATCTCGTTGCCGTCGCTATGCGCGCTGACGCCCGGGCTGGGATACACGCCCAGATGCGAGTGCACATCGATGATGCCGGGGGTCACCCACTTGCCGGTGCCGTCGATACGGCGCACGTCTGCGGGCGCCTCGAGCGCCTTGCCCACCGCAGCCACCTTGCCATCGCGCAGCAGCACGTCGGCATCGTCCAGCCGCTCGCCGGTGCCGGTGAGCACGGTGGCGTGCCGGATCAGCACCGGAGCGGACGCGAGCGCGCGATAGGTGCTGGGGTAGGGATCTTGCACGAAGCGCGATGCTGCAGATGCCGCAGACGCAGGCCCGCACAGCACCGCCGCGCCCAGCGCGGCGAACAGGATGGAACGCATGGATTTCCCCGGTAAAACGAAAACGTCAGCCGCCAACCTAGTCGTCGGCGGCGTGCTTGCCAAGTGCTGGAGGTTGAGAGCGGCGGGCTCATCACATGCACCCGTGCATGCTATGCCGAATTCGTCAGGGGGTGTGCCGATGATTGCCAAAACAGAGCGCAACAAGCAGGCCGATGTGGTGTTGGCTTTCTGGGAGCTGGCCGGTGCGGCCCGCTGGTTCACGCACAACGATGCCTTCGATGCCAATTTTCGCCAGCACTTCAGCGAGCAGCATTTTGCCGCCGCACGGGGCGAGTACGTGCAGTGGATGGCGCGCGCCGAAGACGCACTGGCCTTGCTGATCCTGCTGGATCAATTTCCGCGCAATGCGTTCCGCGGCAGCGCGCATGCCTATGCCACCGATGGCCTGGCACTGCGGCACGCCAAACAGGCGCTCGCCAGCGGCTTCGATCAACAGGTGTCGGCGCAACTGCGCCTGTTTTTCTATCTGCCCTTCGAGCATGCCGAAGACGCCGATGAGCAGGCGCGAGCGGTGCAGCTGATCTCTGCATTGGGCGATCCACAGACCACCCATTGGGCGTTGGAGCATCAGCGCATCATTCAGCGCTTTGGCCGGTTCCCGCACCGCAATGCGGTGCTGGGGCGTGAGGCCACGGCAGAAGAGCAGCAGTTTCTGGATGACGGGGGATTTGCCGGCTAAAGACCGGCATCGGCCATCTGCATGCCGATGCTCGAGGTCTGCCGCGCAGCGCGGGCAACGACGCTGCTGCAGCCGGACAGAGGCGGACCTCGCAACGCAGAAGATTCCGCCATGCCCATGCCGCACCAGGCAGTGCGCGAGCAGTCAAGGGCGATCAGCAGCCGCCCGGCAATGCTTCCGAACGCCAGCTGGCGCCTTCCCCGAGCAGCAGATAAAACCCGTAACTTTCGTAGCCGCTTTCGGCCAGCACGAAATCGAGCGTGCCGTTGCCGTCGATATCGCCGAATTGCAGCAGATGCGTGCGCAGCGGCAGGTCTTCGCAATCGTCGCAGCCGCTGGCAGCGTGACCCTTGCGGAACTGCCAACGGCTGCCGTCATGCTCGAAGATCGCAAGGACGACGAGCACGCCGGTGGGGTTGTCGGGGTTGCCGGTCTCGATCGGATGGTTGGAGGTCAGGATCGCCACGCGTCGCTGCGGTTGCTGGGTATCGGTGACGATCTGCAGCGCCGCCAGATCCTGCGCGCGATCGGCATTGAACGCGGCCAGCGCCTGCGCCAGGGCTGCCGGCTTGACGCGCTTGCGCAGCTGCGCGGTGTTGTTCACCTGGGCGAACAGCTCGGCCTGTTCGCTGGTGGTGGCGGCGCGGCCGGCAAAGCGCTTGCCGGGATTCACATCCACGGTCGACAGCAGCGGCGAATCGGACAGCGTGGGGTTGCCCTTGATGCGCAGCTTCGCGGTGCCGCCGCACATGCTGTTGTCGTCCACCGTCAGTGCCGCAAGCCGCACGTTGCCCGTGGAAACGCCTGCGTTGAAGACCTGCAACGGCTGGCCCAGCAGTGACTTGGGTAGGGTCGATTCCTTGGCAACGCCCTTGCCGAGCCAGACCGGGATGTATTCCAGCGGATCATCACTCGGTTGGTTGTCGTAGGTCTGGACCAACAGCACCGCGCGCGACGGTTCGGCAGCGTGGGTGGCCAACGGTAGCAGCGCGGCCAGGGCGACAGAGAGCAGGCGGGTATGCATTGCAGCGATGTCCTTGTGCAGGTTGATCCATGAAAAAACGGACGCTCCAGGGAGCGCCCGTTTCGGTATGCGGTGTGCCGGCCTAGCCTGCTTCTGAGCAAGCTGCGCTCACGCAGTCGTCGCAAGCGCGGCAGTCTGCAGAGGGAGCATGACCGGTGAGCGGCAGCCGCGACCGTGCGACGACCGCTGATGTCTTGCTCAGTATTTCGCCACGCCGTTGTCCACCTCGTCCGACCACGAATCGATGCCGCCGGTGACGTTGTAGACGTTGGTGAAGCCCAGGCCACGGAAATGTTCGGCGGCCTGCAGGCTGCGGCCGCCGCGGTGGCACAGGAACGCCAGCGGGGTGTCCTTGGGCAACTGTTCGATGGCGGCGCGCTCGTGCGCATCCAGCGTGCGGAACGGTGCGGCCACCGTGGCCAGCGCGCGCTCGTCGGCCGGGCGAACGTCCACCAGGGTCAGGCTGCCGGCCTTGAGACGGTCGTCGGCGTCGCGCACCGACAGCTCCTGCACCGGCTTGGGTGCATTGGGATTATCGATGGCCAGGCCGCGGCCGCGGATGTCGTCGACCCAATCGATGGTGATGCCGTCGGCACGACGCGCGCTGGCCAGGTCGAACTGCACGCGCAGTCCGTTGGATTCAGCCGCAATGGCGTTCGGGTTGGTCGGCGCCAGCTGGAAATTGGGCTGGAAATTGGCATCGATGGCCAGCGTCAGCGAGGCATCCGGCGCATCGGCCAGCGCACCTTTGAGCATCTCGACCGCGGCTGGGGTGATGGTGATCTTGGGCGGGCTGCGGTCGGGCGCCTGCAGGCCGAGCATGCTGCTCAGCTCGCCGCTATCGGCCATCTGCACGATGATGTCGCTGCCGCCGATCAGCTCGCCGTCCACGTACAGCTGCGGGATGGTCGGCCAGTCGCCATAGGCCTTGATGCCCTCGCGGATTTCCTGGTCGGCCAGCACGTTGACGTGGGCATAGTCGACGCCCAGGCCGTCCAGCACGCCGACCGCCTTGGCCGAAAAACCGCATTGCGGCATGCCGGGCTGGCCTTTCATGAAGAGCACCACGCGGCTGGACTGCAGCAGCGTATCGATACGGGAACGCAGGGCGGGATCGAGAGACATGGCAGTACTTCGGTGGCAGCGTGGAGACAGGGCATTCTACGCCGCATGGCATCATTGGGCATGACCACGCCGGAAACGCTGTATCGCACCCCTTCGCGCCCCTACCGCTGGGTAGGCCTGTTGGCCCTCTCGCAGGTAGCGGTGGCACTGCTGTGGTGGCATCTGGGCTGGGCCTGGGGGCTGCCTGCGCTGCTGCTGTCGCACGCGCTGTTCGTGGTGCCGGTGTTCCTGCCGCGCGCGGGGCTGTACGCGCCGGTGCTGGCCCGGTTACCCGGTCGCGCGCCGCAGGTGTGGCTGACCATCGACGATGGCCCGTCCGACGACACCGCGGCCATCCTCGACCTGCTGGATGCTTACGATGCCAAGGCAACGTTCTTCGTGGTCGGCGCGCGTGCCGAGCAGCGGCCCGAGCTGGTGCGCGACATGGTGCGTCGCGGGCATGGCATCGGCAACCACAGCCACACCCATCCGCAAGCCTGGTTCTGGGCGCTGGGGCCGCGCCGGATGGCACAGGAAATCGGCCAAGCGCAGCGCGTGCTGGCGTGCATCACCGGCCAGGCGCCACGGCTGTACCGTTCGGTGGTCGGCATGACCAACCCCTTCGTCGCCTCGCCGCTGCGCGCGCACGGCCTGACCCGGGTGGCCTGGAGCGCGCGCGGTTTCGACGGCGTGCGCTGCGAGCCGGACACCACCATTGCCCGCATCGTGCGCGACCTGCAACCCGGCGCCATCGTGCTGCTGCATGAAGGCGCTGCGCACGGCCACAACCTCACCATCCTGCGCGGCGTGCTGGAGGCGATGCAGGCGCGTGGGTTGGTGGGGCGGCGGCCGGATTAAGCACGACGAACAAAACGACTGCGCTCACCGCCTGGCGGGCGCGGCCGGTATTGGGTGGCCCTGTACCGCCTGTACACGGCAATTCCGTCGCGCTCTCTGTGTAGTCGACGATTGCTCGCTACGGGTAGCTCGTCGCAGGCAGCGCGGTGCCTAGCGTGGCTCGGCCACGATCAGCCAGTTGTTGAACGGCGTGTTGCCATACAACGGCGCAAACGTGGCGCGCAGACCGGCCGCGTCCAGATGCGCCTGCAGGCTGTCGCGCGTGGGATAGCTGCGCGGCATCCGCTGCATCCAGCCGCTCAGGTGCGCCAGGACGTCGGTGACACGGCTGGTGCGGCCACGGCTGCTGGCATCGCCCAGTGCGCTCCGAATCACCAGCTTCGCGCCGGGCGTGAGCATCTGCGCCACGCTGCGCAGCAGACTGGCCTGCATGTCCGCTTGCAAATACTGCAGCACGTCCAGGATGGTGACGCTGCCCCGATGCTGCGGCCATGCCACGCTCAGATCCACTACCTCGAACTTGGTAGTGTCCAGGTTCGAGCGCTGCGCGATGTGCCGTGCGCGGCGAATCTTGGACGCATCCACATCCACCCCGTGATACGCCAATGCCTGACCATCGGCGCGAAGTGCATGGGCCAGCATGCCGAGCCCGCAGCCCAGATCCAGCACTGGCGCAGTGGTGGTGCGCAGCTCGGCCAGCACGCCCGGATACAGCGGGTCGGTGCGCAGCTTGGCTTGCGTGTAGTAGTAGTCGTAGCGGTTGCCCAGCGGATGCGCCGGCAGAAATGCGCGTGCAATCGTCAACGCCTGCGCGCGGCTCATCGGTTGGGTGGCAGTGGTGTGCAATGTCGTTCCTTGGCAATCAGGCGTGCTGCAAGGCTAGCTTAGGGCTTGCCGGGCTGGTTGGGGTAGGGCGGGTTGGCAGTATGCGGTGCGTGACCGCGGATGCATCGGTGCCGGGTCTCCGTATTGCGCGTGTTGAAAGGCCTGTGCGCAGCGCCTGGTCCTGCCGCATCGACGTCAAAAAGACGACTGGCACAGACTGGGTGCGACATCTCGCGCTGCCAGGCAGGTGCAAAGCGCATGAGCGCAAATCCACCGCGCACAAAAGCGCAGGACAACGCTTTGACCTGATGCCTTGCCTACACGTAGCGTGCAGTCATCAGATGGGCGTGGGCCGCATGCAAGATGTGCAGCGGAAGGTTGCTAGATCCTGATTCCGAGCGCTGGCCGCAGCCACCTGGCGGCGGCACAGTCTGCGTTGCCCAGCGACGCTTAGACGAGTGTGTCCAACGATCCAACTGCCCCCAGCGCATCGCGCGCTGCCGGTAGCGCCAGTGCTGTCCAACGCGCATACATCGCACCGGAAGGATGCAAGCCGTCGTCCACCAGCATGTCCACCGCATCGCCGCCATCGCGGCTGGTGGCCGTGATGTCGACAAAGCGCACCGCATGCGCACTGCAGCGGTCGGCAGCGATCGCGTTGAATGCGTCGATCTGCGCACCGATCAACGCGGCATCGCCACTGCGCGCGCGCGCAAATGGGGTCAGGCCCCAATCGGGAATCGACAGCACGAACACGCGTGCTGGGTGGCCGTTTGCGAATGCAACTGCGCGCAGCAGCAGGGCATCGAATTGCTGGCGGTACTCGTCCAACGAGCGCCCGCGGTACTGGTTGTTGACGCCGATCAACAAGCTCACCAACGCGAACGGCCCCTGCGGTGCAGCCGCGTCGATCCCGGCCTGCAATTCGTCGGTGGTCCAGCCGGTGGTGGCGATGATCTGCGGCGGCGCCACGTTCCAACCGTAAGCACGTAAGCCGTCGACCAGTTGCGATGGCCAACGCTGGGCAGGCGCAACGCCTTCGCCGATGGTGTACGAATCGCCAAGCGCCACATAGCGCAGCGGCGTGCCAAGCGCAGCCATCAGGCCACGCTGCGTGGCTTGAGTGGAACCACCTTGGTGGCGGCTTCGGCGCGGCGTGCCAAGGCACGATCGATACGCGCGAACACATCGCGCATCACACTGGCTTCCGGCATCAAGGTCACGCGGAAATGATGGCGATACGGCACGTTGAAGCTGGAGCCGGGAACCACCAGCACGCCTTCTTCATTCATCAAATCGAGTGCGAACGCATGGTCATCGAAGTTGCGCGCCGCCGCACCCACCACTGCCGGGAATGCGTACAGCGCACCGGCCGGTACCACCAGCGACAGATGCTCGCTGGCCGCGCAGGCGTCGATCACTGCGCGGCGGGTTTCATACAGACGCCCGCCAGGCGCGCATAGCGCCGAGATGGTGTCGGGCCCGTTCACCGCCGCATCGATGGCGTACTGGCCCGGCACGTTGGCGCACAGGCGCAAGGCGCCGAGCAGGTCCATCGCATTGCGCAGGTCGTTGATGCGCGCCTGGTCGCCGGACAGCAACGCCCAGCCCACGCGCCAGCCGCAGGCGCGGTGCACCTTGCTCAGCCCGCTGAAGGTGATGCACGGGTGCGCACCGGCCAGCGGCGCGACCGGCACGAACGCTGCGCCGTCGTACAGCACCTGGTCGTAGATCTCATCGACCATCAAGAGCAGATTGTGCTTGGTGGCGATCGCCACGATGCGTTCCAGCAACTCGCGCGAATAACTGGCGCCGCTGGGGTTGTTCGGATTGATCAGCACGATGGCGCGGGTGCGCGAGGACACCAGCGTCTCGATCTCCACCGGGTCTGGCTGGAAGCCGTTCTCCGGTGCGCAGCGGTAATACACCGGGCGGCCGTCGTTGAGGATGGTCGCGGCCGACCACAGCGGATAGTCGGGCGAGGGCACCAGCACTTCGTCGCCGGGGTTGAGCAGCGCACGCAGCGACAGATCGATCAGCTCGCTGACGCCGTTGCCGATGAAGATGCGGTCCGGATGCGCATCTGGATGCTGGCGCCGCGAATATGCCTTGGCGACCGCTTCGCGTGCCTCCGGCAGGCCTTGCTGATGGGTGTACGGGTCGGTGCGGCCCATGTCGTCGGCGATGGCGCGCTGCAGATGCTCCGGCGCACGGAACCCGAATGCGCCCGGGTTGCCGATATTGAGCTTGATCAGCTTGCGGCCCTGCGCCTCCAACTCCCGCGCTCGCCGTGC
The DNA here is from genome assembly GCF_017746155.1 of Xanthomonas sp. D-36-1. Taxonomy (NCBI): domain Bacteria; kingdom Pseudomonadati; phylum Pseudomonadota; class Gammaproteobacteria; order Lysobacterales; family Lysobacteraceae; genus Xanthomonas; species Xanthomonas sp. D-36-1. The sequence continues at coordinate 18,561 of NZ_JAGHWR010000016.1, read as the reverse complement.
CAGTTCGCCCCGGATTTCGTAGCGGACTTCGGACAGACGCTCACGGATCGCGAGCGGCTTTTGCGGGGCTGTGGACATGCGATGGGCCGGTTGTAGGCGTGAGACTTGGCATGGTATCGGAAATATGACAGGCGGACATGCTTGCATCGGCAACGATGTCAAGGGGCGTCAGGCTCCGGGCAGCAACACGCTTGCACAAGCCGCTGTGGCCAGCCAGCTAGAATTGCCCCATGAGCGACACATCCCCCGATTACCCCACCCTCCAATCCATTGGCTGGCCCTGGCCGGGGCCGCCTGAAGAAGCGTCCTGGCAGGCGGTCTTCGCCGCGCATCCGCAGGCGCTGCCGGCGCGGGTGGTGGAGCAGCACCGTACCGGCTATGTGGTGGCCGATACGCCCGAGGCCAGCCTGAAGGCCGAGTCGTTGCCGGAGTGGCAGCGGCCGCGCTTTCCCAGCCATGAGCGTGCGGCGGTGGGCGACTGGGTGTTGATGGAGGGCAAGCGCATCGTGGCGCTGCTGCCGCGGCGCACCTCGATCAAGCGGGGAGCGGCCGGCGAGCATTACCACCAGCAGGTGATCGCGGCCAATATCGATACGGTGTTCATCGTGTGCGGGCTGGATGCGGACTTCAATCCGCGTCGTATCGAGCGATATCTGTTGCTGGTGGGCGGTGGCGGTGCGCAGCCGGTGGTGGTGCTGACCAAGGCCGATCAGATCGAATACGCCGAAGACGCGTTGGCGGTGCTGGAAGAGCTGGAGGCGCAGAATATTCCGTTGCACGCGGTCAATGCCAGGGATCCGGACAGCGTGGCCGCGTTGCGGCCGTGGCTGGGCGATGGCCGCACCGCGGTGCTGGTGGGCTCGTCCGGTGCGGGCAAATCGACCCTGACCAATACGCTGCTCGGCACGCAGAAGATGAAGACCAATGCCGTGCGCGAGAACGATTCGCGTGGCCGGCATACCACCACGCACCGTGCGTTGATTCCGTTGCCGTCCGGGGCGTGCCTGATCGACACGCCCGGCATGCGCGAGCTCAAGCCGACCGGCGAAGAGGATCTGGCCGAAGGCGGTTTTTCGGACGTGGAGGCGCTGGCGGCGCAGTGCCGCTTCAACGATTGCGCGCATGTCGCCGAGCCGGGCTGTGCGGTGCAAGCGGCGATCGATGCCGGCGAGCTGGACCCGGAGCGGGTGGCCAACTACATGAAGCTGCGCATGGAAGTGGCCAGCGCGGCCGAAAAACTCGCCGCCCGTGTTGCGCAGAACAATCGCGGCAAGGGCTCTGGCAAGCGGCCGGCCAGCGTCGATCGTCCCGGACGGCGCTGATGCCCTCGCGCAAGGGGCCGCCGGACATCGTCCATCACGCGGCGCTGGATGCGCGCCTGGTCAAGGCCGTGCGCGGTGTGCGTCTGCTGGCCTTGGCCAGCTGGCCGCGCTCGCTGCAGGAGCCGTTTCTCGACAGCGTGGCGCGCGGGCAGCCGGAACTGCCGCAGGTCGAGTACCCAACGCTGGATTTCGGCGATACCCGGCGCGAACTGGCCGCCATCGCCAGGGATGCCGACACGCATCATCCGCTGGGCGAATACCTCATCGATTCGGCGCATAGCTGGAGTCTTGCCGCAGGGTTGCTGGAGTCGTTGGGCACCACGGCGGTGAGCGATTACTCGGCGCAATTGTTCGGCGTGCCGGAAGACCCGATGCCGGGCAACGGGCCGAGTACCCGCGAAGCGGCACAGCATTTCATCCAGATCGCGCAGGAACTGGATCGCGAGCTGATGGCGCCGGAAGAGCAGGTGCCGGTCTCGGCGACGGCGTTGCGCATGCAGTTGCAGAACGATCTGGATGGGTTTTTCGAGGGGCGCGTCATCACTGTCACGCTCGATCCGGATCTGCTCGCCAAGGCGGCTGCCGGCGCGCATCGCATTCGCTTGCGCACCGGTGCCACGTTCAGCGATTACGACCGCGCGCAGCTGTTCCATCACGAAGCGCTGGTGCATTCGCTGACGGCGCTCAACGGACGCGCGCAGGTGCATCTGCCCAGCCTGGGCATTTCTTCACCGCGCACGACCGCAACGCAGGAAGGCTTGGCCACGTTTGCCGAGCAGATCACCGGCAGCATCGATATCGAACGCATGAAGCGCATCAGCCTGCGCATCGAAGCGATTGCGATGGCACGCTCGGGTGCGGATTTCATCGAGGTATTTCGCTATTTCACCGCAGGCGGGCAGAGCGCTGCAGAAAGTTTTTCGTCGGCGCAGCGCGTGTTCCGCGGCGTGCCGACCAGTGGCGGCGGTGCCTTCACCAAGGACACCGTGTATCTGCGTGGGTTGGTCGCGGTGCACACCTTCTTCCGCCATTCGTTGCAGCGCGACCAGCTGCAGCTGTGCCGTTACCTGTTCGCCGGCAAGATGGCGTTGGGCGATGTAGCGCGCCTTGCGCCGTTGTTCGACAGCGGCGTACTGCTGGCCCCACGCTGGCTGCCGCCGTGGGTGAGCCGTGTCAGCGGACTGGCTGGCATGCTGGCGTTCTCGTTGTTCGCCAACCGCATCCGCATGGATCAACTGCAGCCGCCGGCAATGAATGTGTGAGGCAAGGCACATGCGGCCGTTGCGGCGCACTGCGGTGCCCTGGAGCGGCTCGCAACGCCTAGCGAGCAGTGGCTGGGTGGGCGCTGATGGCGCGCAGGAGCCGGCGTGTCCGAAAGGCACCTGCGGCGACGAGCACCGGCGGCTCACGCCTGTCGGGCGCCTTGGTGTGTTGGACGCGATCGCTACATCTATGAACATTTGCAGCGGGCGCCAAGGACTCTACACGAGGCTGCAACGGGCTGAACTGCACACTGGCCTCCTTGCCCAGTTGGGCCATGACACGAGGCAACGCGATGAAAGTTTTGATGGTGCTGACGTCCCACGACCAGCTCGGCGACACCGGCAAGAAAACCGGTTTTTGGCTGGAAGAATTCGCCGCGCCGTACTACGTGTTCAAGGATGCAGGCGCAGACATCACCCTGGTTTCGCCCAAGGGCGGCCAGCCGCCACTGGACCCCAAGAGCGACGAGCCCGACGCACAGACCGATGCGACCAAGCGCTTCAAGCAGGATTCCGAGGCGCAACAGGCCCTGGCAAGCACGCACCGTCTGGCCGACGTCAAGGCCGATGACTTCGATGTGCTGTTCTACCCGGGCGGCCATGGACCGCTATGGGATCTGGCCGAGGACGCCGATTCGATCGCGCTGATCGAAGCGTTCGCCAAGGCCGACAAGCCGCTCGGTCTTGTGTGCCATGCACCAGGCGCGCTGCGTCGGGTCAAGGGCAGCGACGGCAAGCCGCTGGTCAATGGTCGCCGCGTCACCGGCTTCACCAATCGCGAAGAAGAAGGCGTGGGCCTGGCCAAGATCGTGCCGTTCCTGGTTGAAGACGTGCTGACCGAACTCGGCGGCAACTACGAGAAGGGCGCCGACTGGGGCGTGTACGTGGTCACCGACGGCACCCTGGTCACCGGCCAGAACCCCGCCTCGTCCGAGAAGGCCGCAGAGACCTTGCTCGCAATGGCTAAGCGCTGATCCTGGCCATTGACGGGCTTGAAGAGCCCGTTCCCGTCGGGACTCAATGCACGGCCCGCGCGCTCCCGCGCGCGGGCCGTGTTGCGCTAGTAAATGGGTCAGCGCACAGCCGGCTCAGACGAAGGTGCTGCTCACCAAACGCGCGGCAGACCACCGCGCACGCTTATCGGGTGCATGTTCAGTCCCCACGCTGTAGCCAGCGCACGCCGTAGGCCGGAAGCACGATCGATACATCGTCCCTTGCAGCGGCGCCAGCAACCGCGTCATCGATGGCCAGCAGTGTCCATCCATCGACGCCGATCGCCGCAAGCTCCACGTCGAGCGGCTGGTCGCTGAAGTTATGCAAGGCGATGAAACTGTCGCCACGCGCCAGCGCGAACAAGCGAGGATCATTCAGCGCAATGCTTGCCAGTGCTTGATCTGCTGCCAACGCGCCTAACGCGGCACGTTGCCGGATCAATCCACGCAAGCGTCGGTACACGGTGCCACTCAGGCTCTTGGCATCGTGACGCTGGGAGGCAAGCTGCCAATCCATCGCCGGCCGATGCAGCCAACGGCCTTCATGTTGGCGGTGCGGGTCATCGCGGTAGCCGGGGTCATTGACCATCGCCAATTCGTCGCCCATGTAGATCAACGGAACGCCCGGCATGGCAAGCGCAACGGCATACAGCAACACCAGCCGGTCCACTGCAACTTCCAACGCCGCTGCATCGCCTGCCTCCTGCGCGGCCTGAATGCCCGCAAGTGCAGCAGCCATGCCATTGGTCCCATGCACGCCGTCGCCGCTGCTCTGGAAGCTCTCGCCGCGTGCGTAACTGCCCGGCACCGCGTTGGCATAGAAGCGCGCCACATCGCGTAGCGAGAACGGCGGCTGCGCTGCATTGCCGGAGGCTTCGTGCTGCAGCACATTCCAGCCGATATCGTCATGGCAACGCACATAGCTCAGCCATGCACAGTGGCGCGGCAAAGGCGGACTGTGCGCGATCACGTGGTGCAGGATGTCGCCGCGTTGCAACGCCAGTGCCGACCAGCCGGCCGCCATCAAGGTGCTGTGATACGCCAGATGGCATTCGTGGCCCTGGTCCGTGCCGCTCCCGAAGTACGGTGGCAGTTGCGTCATCGGCACGATGGCTTCGGCCTTCATCACCACCGCCTGCGCGACGATATCGGTCACCGCGCGCAGTGCCACCAGCAGGGTGTGCGCCTCGGGTTGGTTCATGCAATCGGTGCCGATGCGCTTCCACAGATAGGCCGTGGAATCCAGGCGGAATGCTTCCACGCCCAGATTGGCCAGCCGCAGCATCGCCAGGGCCATGTCGCCGAACACCGCCGGGTTGCTCCAGTTCAAATCCCATTGATACGGGTAGAACGTGGTCCACATCCACTGGGCGGTGTCGTCCACCCAGGTGAAGTTGCCGGGCGCGGTGTGCGGAAACACCTGCCCCAGCGTGGCTTCGTACCGGTCGGGCAGGTTGCGGTCGGCAAAGTGATGGTAGTAGTCGAGATAGCGTGCGTCGCCGGCGCGGGCCGCCTGTGCCCAGGCGTGATCGTCGGCGGTGTGATTGAGCACGAAGTCAGCGCACAGGCTGATGTCGGCTTCGCGCAGGCGGCTGGTGAGCGCGATCAAGTCGTCGTTGCTGCCCAGGCTGGGTTCCACCTGGCCGTAATCGCTGACCGCAAAGCCGCCGTCGTTGTCGCCGGCGCGTGCCTGCAGGAATGGCAGCAGGTGCAGGTAGCGCACGCCCAGTTCCTGCAGATACGGCACGTGTTCGGCCACGCCTTGCAGCGTGCCGGCAAAGCGGTCTGCATAGGCGCTGTAGCCGAGCATGTGCGGTTCGCCGAACCAGCCAGCGTGCCGCGTGCTGTCGAGCGTTTGCAACGCTTGCGGACGTTGCCGGGCGATGTCGCCCACCTCGCCCAGCCATTGCGCCAACCACGACGCATAGTCGGCACGCTGGCCGTACAGCGCATGCAAGGCCTCCAGCAAACGCGACGCGTGCTGGTCGTAGCGCGACAACAGCACCTCGGCGTGTTGCGGGTCCAGCGGCCCGGCAAAAGCCGCGCGCAGTGCGGGGGAATCGATCGGGCAGGTGCTCATTGGAAGCCGCCGGGCAGAACCCGGCGCGGGGTCCTTAAAAGTCGTAACGCAGGCTGATGCTGGTGGTACGGCCGGCGATCGAACGCGCACGGATGATGCCATTGGCCGGGATGGTCGCCTCTTCGGCTTCGGTCAGGCCAAAGGTGTTGAACAGGTTGTTGACGTTGAGCGCCACGGTGAGCGCATCGGTGACGCGGTAGTCGCCGAACAGGTTCACCTGCGTGTAGCCGGGCATCTTCAACTGATTGGCGTCTTGCGTGTAGGCGTCGGTGGTGCCGATCAGGTTCACGCCGAACTGGTAGTTGTCGCCGCGGTAGCTGGGCGTGAGCTGCCACACCACATCGGCCTGGCGGCGCGGCACGTTGCCGGCATTTTCCGGGGTGATCTGATCGCGCGAGATTTCTGCATCGGTCCAGGTCAGGCCGCCGTTGAGGGTAAACCCTTCATAGCGGTAGCTGGCTTCCAGTTCCACGCCGTGCGCTTCATAGCTGCGATTGAAGAAACGCTGGCTGGTGATTTCGAAGTTCTGCTCCTGGGTACGCGCAGAGAACGCGGTGGCGAACAGGCTCAGCCCGTCGCGGCGCCACTTCAGGCCCGCTTCGGCCTGGCGCACCACATTGACGCCTTCCTCGGAAGATACCGAACCGTCGTCGCGCACCACGCCGAACAACAAACGGTCTGCGTTGGCGCGTGCGCCGCGGCTGATGCGCGCAAACGCGCCCAGGTCGTCGGTGATCAGATAGTTGCCGCCCAGCGAGTACGACAGGTAATTCCAATCGTAGTCCACCGGCCGCGAATTGGCGGTGTCGACCGTGGCCACGCGCTGTTCCACCGGTTGGATCACGCCATCGCCGTTGACGTCCAGGTTCTGTGCGATGGCGGTGCCGTTGTAGCTGCCGCGCGCATCGCCCATGTCGTAGCGCAGGCTGCCGTCGATGCTGAACTTGCCGCTGTCGAAGGTCAGCGCAACGTAGGGCGCGTTGACGTCGTAACGCACATCGTAGCTGCGGGTGACGCAGCAGTCGCCCCAGAATGGTGTGCCATAGGCGTACAGGCCGTTCTGCGAGCGTGAGACGCCGGCCGCGTCCACCACGTTGAGCAAGCGCGAATTGCGGCCCAGGCTCTGCACGTAGGAATTCCAGGTCCAGTCCATGTCGATGGTCTGGCGCGAGCTGTAATAGCCCATGCGCAGGTTCAGCGTCCGCCCGTCGCCGCCGAACTCGCGCGAGACGCTGAGGTCGTTGGTGACGTTGCCCAGGTCGTTGATGGCTACGTTAAATAGGTGCGTGCGGATCGCATTGCCGGTATAGGTCTGGCCGGCGTCGGGGCCGCTGGCCTGCACCAGCTGCGCATCGGCACCGCCGATGGACGCGGCCAGCGACGCGGCGTCGGTGACTTCGGCCGGGAACGGGCTGACGAAGCGGCCGCTGTTGTCGGCGACGCGGAACTTCTCGCTCAGGTTCCAGCCGTTGCCCAGGTCGAACCAGGCCTCGGCACCGATGGTGCGCGAGATGGGGTGCATGCCGTCGCCCAGATCGGTGCGGCGCGGCTGGTTGTTGCCGTCCAGGCCCACGTCGGTTCGGAAATTGCGGCTGTACAAGGTGTCGTTGCCGAGATCGAAACCGGGAAAGCCGCCCAGGTCTGGCGAGCCATCGCGGCCGCGCACCGAGGTGGGCACCGGCAGGTAGCCGGCGGCGCGGTCGTTGAGGTATTTGCCATACGCGCGCACATAGCCATTGTCGAACAGGCGGGTGAGGTTGGCCTTGAGTTGGCCGCCCTTGTCGGTGGTGTAACCGGCATCGCGCACGCCATCGCCCTGGCGGAAGAAGCCGCCGATGTTGAACTGCCACTGCTCTGCGAACGGTGCGCCGTAATTGAAATCGATGCGGGTGTTGTCGTAGTCCAGGCCGCGGCTGACGCCGACGCTGCCGCCTGCGGTGTCGCCGGTCTTGCTGATGAAGTTGATGATGCCGCCGGGCGCGTTGCTGGTGAAGGTGGACGCCGAACCGCCGCGGATGGCTTCGATGCGGTCCAGGGTGAAATCCGAACGCAGGAAGATGTCCGAGTTGCCGAAGGCGATATCGCCGAACTCCATCACCGGCAGGCCGTCTTCCTGCAGCTGCAGGAATTTCGCGCCGCCGGAGGCCACCGGCAACCCACGCACGGCGATGTTGGCATTGCCTTCGCCACCGCTGGATTCGGAGCGGATGCCGGGGATATTGCGGAAGATTTCTGCGGTGCTGCGCGGCGCCGATTGTTCGATGGCCTCGGCACCGACGGTGCTGACCGAGACGCTGGATTTGAGTTTGGTGGTGGCGGTGGACGTACCGGTGACGAACACCGAATCCAGATTGACCGTGGCGCTGTCGGCAGCCGGCGGCGTGGCCGGTGCAGCCGCGGCGGTGTCCTGGGCCAGCGCCGCGGGCGCGCACAGGCAGGACACGACCGCGCAGGCCAGGGCATGCAGGCGCATGGTGTGCAAGGTGGACATTGCGATTCTCTCTCTCACAGATGGTGGTGTGCCAACGCCTGCATCGTCCCCTCCCAGGGAGCGGCCATGTGGCCTGCAGTGCGAGCGCAGTAATACGCCGCAATACAATCGATTGCAATCTTGCGGCGCAGCATAAACATCGAAATAGATCTGATTTATTCCAGACGGATAATGTGTTGCGACGCAGCGTTACAATCGATTGCAAAGACGGCAGGGTACAGTGCGCTGCGGCCACCGGGAGCCGCACCGATGCCCAGGGCTTTGCATGTCGTCGACCGTTCCTCCGCTCTCCTTCGCGCGCATCCTGGCGCTCAACGCCGGTTTTTTTGGCGTGCAATACAGCTTCGGGCTGCAGCAGAGCAACATGAGTCCGATCTACAACTACCTGGGCGCCGACCACGCCAACCTGCCATACCTGTGGCTGGCCGGGCCGATCACCGGCCTGGTGCTGCAGCCGTTCGTCGGGGCCTGGAGCGACCGCTCGGTGACGCGGTGGGGCCGGCGCATGCCGTACATGGTGCTGGGGGCGTTGGTGTGCAGCCTGTGCCTGCTGGCGATGCCGTTCAGTACCGCGCTGTGGATGGCGGTGTGCCTGCTGTGGGTGCTGGATGCGGCAAACAACGTGGCAATGGAGCCTTACCGTGCGCTGGTGAGCGACGTACTGGCGCCGCCCCAGCGACCGCTGGGGTATCTCACCCAGAGCGCATTTACCGGCCTTGCGCAGACGCTGGCCTACCTCACGCCGCCGTTGCTGGTGTGGATGGGCATGAACCAGGACGCTGCCAACGCACACCACATCCCCTACGTCACCATCGCTGCGTTCGTGATCGGCGCGGGCTTTTCAGCGGGCTCGATCCTGCTCACGGCACGCAGCGTGCGCGAACCGGCGATCGCGCCGGCAGAGATCGCACGCATCCGCCAGAGCGGCGCCGGGCTGGGGGCGACCGTGCGCGAAATCGGCACCGCGCTGCGCGAGATGCCGCCCACCATGCGCCAGTTGGCACCGGTCATGCTGTTTCAGTGGTACGCGATCTTTTGCTACTGGCAATACATCGTGCTGTCGCTGTCGACCACATTGTTCGGCACCACCGACCCCACCTCGCATGGTTTCCGCGAGGCCGGTCTGGTCAATGGGCAGATCGGCGGGTTCTACAATTTCGTCGCGTTTGTGGCGGCGTTTGCGATGGTGCCGGTGGTGCGTCGCTTCGGTCCCAAGTACACGCATGCGGCCTGCCTGGTCGCCGCCGGTATCGGCATGTGGCTGCTGCCTGGCATCGAAAATCGCTGGCTGATGTTGCTGCCGATGATCGGCATTGGCCTGGCTTGGGCCAGCATGATGGGCAACCCGTACCTGATGCTGGCCGATAGCATTCCGCCCGAGCGCACCGGCGTGTACATGGGCCTGTTCAACCTGTTCATCGTGCTGCCGATGCTGATCCAGATCGTCACCTTGCCGCTGTATTACGAGCATGTGCTGCACGGCGACCCGCGCAACGTGGTCCGCCTGGCCGGCGCGCTGATGCTGGCAGCGGCAGCGGCGATGCTGTGCGTGCGCTTGCGCAAGCCGAAGGCGGTGCAGGCGTAGTCACCCCGCCTGCGTCGCTGCATAACGGCCGCCTTTCAATGCCGTGGCGACCACGCCGCAGTTGCGCCCGGCTTGCGGCTGTGCAGGCTCTTGCGATTCCCGATTCCCGATTCCCGATTCCCGATTCCCGATTCCCGGCCTCACGCCGACTCGCGCACCACCAGCTTTACCGGCATTTCAACCGATTGCACTTGCTCGCCTGCAATCAATGCCAGCAGCCGATCGACCAACAGCCGCGCTGCCAGGCCCAGATCCTGCTGCACGGTGGTCAACGGCGGTTGGCTGTAGGCAGCCAGCGGGATATCGTCGAAGCCCACCAGCGAGATGTCCTGCGGCACGCGGTGGCCGGCCTCGACCAGGGCGCGGATTGCACCCACGGCGATCACATCGGAAGCGGCGAACAAGCCATCGGGTGGGTCGGCTTTCTTGAGCATCGCGCGGGTGAGGCGGTAAGCATCTTCGCTGACGAAATGGCTGCGCGCGTGCAGCCGCGTATCGAATTCCAGCCCGTGCCGTTCCAGCGCGTGGCGATAGCCGGCAAATCGCGGCGCCACCTCTGGTAATTGGTCATCGCCCAAAAAGGCGATGCGTTGGCGGCCGCTGGCGATGAGATGTTCGGTGGCCAGCACGCCGCCCTGGAAATTGTCGCTGCCCACGCTGATGTACGACTGCCCATCGATGCGGCTGCCCCATACCGCCATCGGCAGGCCGTCGCGTGCGGCTGCATCCAGCGCGGCGTGTTCGGAACTTTGCCCCAGCACGATGACGCCGTCGGAGCGGCTGCCGCGCGCAAGTTGTTCCACCCAGCCATCCTGATGCCGGTCCAGTTTGGACAGCAGCATGCTGTAACCGCGTCCGGTGAGCTCTTCGGCCAGCAGCGCCAGCATGGTCATCAAGAACGGGTCCGAGAGCGGCTGATCCAGCGCATGCATCATCGGCACTGCCACGCTCACGGTGTTGGAGCGTTTGGCGCGCAGGCTGCGTGCCACCGGGTCGACCTGATAGCCGGCATCGGCCGCAATCTGCTTGATATAGGCGCGGGTGCGTTCGGCCACGACCGGGCTGCCGGCCAGGGCACGCGACACAGTGGATTCGGACACGCCCGCCATGCGCGCGATGTCGGCCATCTGCGGACGGGCAGTGAGCGTTGTGCGGTCTGAAGGTTTGGCCATGGCAGCGCGCTGCGGAAAAGCCAGAGTGTAATCAGTTCGCACTAGAGGCGGGTTGTCCGCACGGTGGCGGCTGCTTGTGCACGCTGGCGGGGCGCACACGCGCACGGATCTGCTGGCCTTGTGGGCGCTCCCGCAGATCGGGCGCCGGACATGCGGGGCGGGCGGGCAGCGGGACATGCACAGGTGCGCGGCGAGAGCGTGTTGTGCGTACAGCGCAACGGCCGTCGGGTGTGCGCTGCTCAGCCCATGTAGAGCCCGCCATTCACCGCGTAATCGGCACCGGTGACATAGGCGGCCTCATCGGAGGCGAGCCAGGCGCACAGTCCGGCAACTTCGGCCGGTTTGCCGAGCCGGCGCACCGGCACCGAGGTGGCCAGGCGATCGAGCACATCCGGTGGAAAGCTGCTGATCGAGGCGCTGGCGATATAGCCGGGAGAGATGGTGTTGACGGTGACCCCGCGCGAGGCGACCTCTTGCGCCAACGCGCGACTGAAGCCATGCATTGCCGCCTTGGCGGTGGCGAAATTGATCTGCCCGATCTGGCCCTTGTGTGCACTGACCGAGCCGATGTTGACGATGCGCCCCCAGCCGCGCGACGTCATGCCGTCGACCACCTGCTTGGTGATGTTGAACAGCGAATGCAGGTTGCTGGCGATCACCGCATTCCAGTCGTCGCGCGTCATCTGCCGGAACAAGGTGTCGCGGCTGCCGCCGGCATTGTTGACCAGCACATCGATCTCGCCGACTTCGGCCTTGACTTTGGCGAACGCAGCCACGGTGGACTCCCAATCGGCGGCATTGCCTTCGGATGCCACGAAATCGAAGCCCAACTCGCGCTGCTCGCGCAACCACGACGCCTTGCGTGGCGAATTAGGCCCGCAACCGGCAACCACGGTATGCCCGCTGCGCGCCAGCCTCTGGCAGATCGCGGTACCGACACTACCCATGCCACTGGTGACGTATGCGATGCGGAGAGTCATTGTGTAACTCCTTCGGAGTTGGGAGTTGGGATTCGGGATCGGGAATGAGGGGATTCGCCACAGCGGTCATTGGCGTTCGCGTTTTGCGAATCCCCAATCCCGAATGCCGAATTCCGGCGCGCGGCTAGCGCGCCAAAGGGAACAGGCCAAACAACAACCCGCCGCCCAGCATCAACAGCGAAATCAGCACCGCCCACTTGAGCGTGAAGCGTTGATGGTCGGCGAAGTCGACCTTGGCCAACCCGACCAAAAGGTAGGTCGATGGCACCAGGGGGCTGAGCAGGTGCACCGGCTGGCCGGCGAGCGAAGCGCGGGCCATTTCCACCGGGGTGATGCCGTAATGGCCTGCGGCTTCGGACAGGATCGGCAGCACGCCGAAATAGAACGCGTCGTTGGACATGAAGAACGTAAACGGCATGCTGACGATGGCGGTGATCACCGCCAGGTACGGACCCCAGCTGTCGGGAATGACGGCCAGAAAATTGCGCGACATCGCTTCGACCATGCCGGTGTTGGACAGGATGCCGGTGAAGATGCCGGCAGCGAAAATCAGCGACACCACCGACAGCACGTTGCCGGCGTGGTTGACCAGGCGGCGGCGCTGCTCGGCCAGATTGGGGTAGTTGATCATCAGCGCCAGCGCGAAGCCGATCATGAACAGCACCGGCATCGGCAGCACGCCCTTCACCAGCGCGCCCATCAAGACCAACGTCAACAGCAGATTCACCCACAGCAGCTTGGGCCGCTTCATGTCCTCGGTGTCTTCCACGCGCGGCAGGGCGTCGTTGTCTTCGGGGATGCTGGTGTCCAGCCAGTTGCCGTCCGCCGGCAGACGCACCACGCCCAGGCGGCGACGTTCGCGCATGCCCAGATACCATGCCAGTGCAAGGATGCCGGCGATCGCCAGCAGCATGGCCGGCACCAGCGGCACGAACACATCGCCCGGTTCCACATGCAGTGCGGTGGCCGCACGCGCAGTGGGGCCGCCCCACGGCGTCAGGTTCATCACGCCGCTGGCAAGGATGGTGACGCAGGTGAGGTTGAGCGCGTTCATGCCCAGGCGCTGGTACAGCGGCAACATGGCCGAGACGGTGATCATGTAGGTGGTGGAGCCGTCGCCGTCGAGCGAGATCAGCATCGCCAGGATCGCCGTGCCCATCACGATCTTCAGCGGGTCGCCCTTGACCAGGCGCAGGATGCGGCCGACCAGCGGGTCGAACAGCCCGGCATCGATCATCACCCCGAAGTACAGGATGGCGAACATCAGCATCACGCCGGTGGGCGCGATCTTCTTGATGCCTTCGAGCATCATCTCGTTGATGCCAGTGCCGAAGCCGCCCAGCAACGCGAACACGATCGGTACCGTGATCAGAGCCACCAACGGCGATAGCCGCTTGCTCATGATCAGGTACATGAAGGTGATCACCATTCCGAAACCGAGCGCGGTCAGCATGCGGGCGAATCCTTTGAGGCGTACAACAGGGGGAGAGTGGAGCTCAGCGTTGCGCAAGGTGCGCAGCGCTGACCATGCAGGTGCGCGGTTGCTGCTGGACGCACGCGGGGTAACGCAAGCGCGGCGTTGCGCGCGGGCGTACCGACGTAGCGGCGCGTTGCGCAGATATGCGCGAACAGCGTGCGCATGTGGGTCTTTCCGATTGCCGACACGATGCAGTTGCGCATCAGAAGTCGTACTGAAAGCGGCCGGTCACCGCCAGCGTGCGGTCGACCACTGCGTTGGCGATGCGGTTGCGGTTGCGGCTATCGATCACGTTGAGCATCACGCGCAGGTTCGGCTTGAAATACCAGTTGCCGCCCAGCGTCCACGATTGCGTGCTGGCGTTGATGAAGTCCGGCTGCCCGTCCAGATGCTGGTCGCCACGCATGTAGTCGTAGCGCAATGCCAGCTCGAACGCACCGGAGGGGCGGTTGGGCGTGGCGATGCGGCTGAAGCGGCCGGTCTTGCGGTCGTACCCGCGCGATTCGCCGGTGACGAACCAGCTGACCAGCCCATAGCTGGCCAACACCTCGGCGTGCTGCGCGCCATCGTCGAGCAGACCGCCACTGAATTCGCTCTGCCACGACCATGGCCCGAGCACTTCGGCATATTCCAGCGACCATTTATCGAAATCGGTATCGCGCCCATCGGCAAAGCGTGCCAGGGTGATGCGGCTATTGTTGGCCAGATCGTTTTCCGGACGTGGGCGGATCAACAGCGATGAAGCGCCACCACTGCCCGGATGCGAATAGCGCTCGTGCGCCAGCGAGATACCCAGGTGGCGCAGGCGTGCCTGGCCCATCTCCGGCGCGTAGGTCAGGCGCGTGCCGAGCGCACCGCCCTTGGTCGAAGAATTATCGATGCTTTCCAGGCTGTAGGCAGACGTGGACCAAGTCGCATCCGGGCGATTGGTCTGCCAGGAAATGGCCTTGCGGTAGATCGGCGCCAGCGTGGTCGAGGCATAGCCGCGTTCCAGGAACGGGCCGTAGTTGGAGCCGGTGCGATCATCGAGCGAGAAGTACTGCTTGAACTGGCCGACGGTCAACGTACCGGCCGAAAACTTCTTGGCGATATAGACATCGCGCGCCAGGATGCCGCGGCTGCCTGCCTCGTATTGCAGGCCGGCGAAATCTGCCTCGGCCTTGTAATTGAACCCGTAGAACTTGCCGGATACATCCAGCCACACGCGGCGGAACTGGGTGTCGTTGTGCTCGCGTGCACCACGGTCGTCGTTGTCGAACACGGTGAAGTCCCAATGCACGCGTCCGCCCAGTTCGGCAGTGACCGGGCCGGCCTCGTCGGCTGCATGTGCCGCCGGTGCCAGGCAGATCGCCGCGCAGGCGCCGAAGGCACGCAAACGCAAAGTGTCGTTGCTCACAGACCCTCCCAGGTACATGTGTGAATCACGTTCAGCGATGCACCGCACAACCGCCGCGGCGCGTGGGCAGCAGCCTAGTCCGGCGAAGCTGTCATGGACCTGTCAGTGCGTGGGAATGGGGAATCGGGAATGGGGAATCGCAACAGCGAAATCGCGGCAGCGGAATTGCCGAGGTGTAGAAGCTTTTGTTCTCTGGGCCTGTTACCTTCCGGCCGCGGCCCAGCGCCGTTGCAATTCCCCATTCCCTATTCACGAATCCCCGCCCCATGCGCCTTCTGCTAGTCGAAGACAATGCCGACCTCGCCGATGCCATCGTGCGGCGCATGCGCCGTAGCGGGCATGCGGTGGATTGGCAGGCCGATGGGTTGGCGGCGGCGAGTGTGTTGCGGTATCAGAGCTTCGATCTGGTGGTGCTGGATATCGGTTTGCCCAAACTCGATGGACTGCGGGTGCTGGCCGGCATGCGCGAGCGGGGCGATACCACGCCGGTGCTGATGCTGACCGCGCGCGATGGCATCGAAGACCGCGTGCAGGCGTTGGATGTCGGTGCGGACGATTACCTGGGCAAGCCGTTCGACTTCCGCGAGTTCGAAGCGCGTTGCCGCGTGTTGCTGCGGCGTAATCGGGGCCAGGCCAGCGAGGTGGTGCAGATCGGTGGATTCGTCTTCGACAATGCCGCGCACACGCTGTTGCTGGATGGCGTGCCGATCGAGTTGCCCAATCGCGAATATCGCCTGTTCGAAATCCTGATCGGACGGCTCGGGCAGGTGGTTGGCAAGGACGAGATCGGCAACGGCCTGTTCGGCTTCGACGATGACGCCGGGCCCAACGCGATCGAGCTGTATGTCGGCCGGCTGCGGCGCAAGCTGGCCGCCGCGCCGTTGCGTATCGTCACCGTGCGCGGTGCCGGTTACAAACTCGAAGAAGCCGACCCGCACGCGCCGATGGAGCCGGGCGTCGATGGCTGAGCCGCTGACGGTGGCACCGTCCATCCGGCGCACCTTGCTGCTGTATCTGGGCAGCCTGTCGCTGCTGGGTGCGGTGGTGCTGTTCTTTGCCGCACGCGATTACGGCCAGCGTGCGGCCAATCGGTCCTACGATCACCTGCTGGTGTCCTCGGCCCTGTCGATCATCGACAGCGTGGCGTTGGTCGGCGGCGACTGGCAGGTGGATCTGCCGTACGCCTCGCTGGATCTGCTCGGCATGGCGCCGGAAGACCGCGTGTTCTATCGCGTGTTCGATGCGCAGGGCCGCACCATCACCGGCGAAGACACGCTGCCGCTGCCGCCGCGTGCGCCGCGCGACGAGCGGCCGCTGTTGTTCGATGCGCAGTACAGCGGCGAGCCGGTGCGCTTTGCGGTGGTGATGCATCGGGTGGCGTCGGCGTCGGGGCAGGGCGAGGTGCGCGTGCAGGTGGGCCAGACCCGGCGCGCACGCGATGCGGTGGCGCGCGATGTGGTGCTCAACGCCCTGGTCGCGATCGGTGTGCTGTCGCTGCTGGCGCTGGGCCTGGTGTGGCTGGGTGTCTACCGCGCGTTGCGGCCGCTGCAGCGCATCGAGGGCGATCTGTCGCGGCGCGAGCCCTCCGACCTCAAGCCGCTGAACGTGCCGGCGCCGCAGGAAATGCAGTTGATGGTGACCGCGCTCAACCGGTTCATGGCGCGGCTTTCGTCCAGCAACGAAACCCTGCGCGCCTTCATGGCCGAGGCCGCGCACCAGATGCGCACGCCGCTGGCGGCCTTGCGCGCGCAAGCGCAGCTGGCGATGGACGACGACGACCCGCGCGAGATGCAACGCAGCCTGGTGGCGATCGAGCGCAACGCCAGCCACATGAGCCGGTTGCTCAATCAGTTGCTCAGCGATGCCAGCGTGATCCATCGTGCCAACCTGCAGCGCTTTGCCACCGTGGATCTGGCCGAGGTGTTGCATCAGGCCTTGCACGAAGCGTTGCCGCGCAGCCCAGGCGCACCGCGCGTGCAGCTGGCAGTCGACCCGCAACCGGCGCTGCTGCGTGGCGATGCCTTGCTGCTACGCGAGGCGCTGAAAAACCTGATCGACAACGCCTGCAAATACGGTGCCGGTGCCCCGCTGCAGGTGGTGCTCACCAGCGACGGCAACCACCACGTACTGACCATTGCCGATCATGGCCCTGGCATTCCGGCCGCCGAAGCCGAGCGTGTATTCGAGCGTTTCGTACGCGGGGTGGATGCGCCGGCCGGCGGCGCCGGGCTGGGATTGGCCATCGTCAAGCGCGTGGTGGAAGCGCATGGCGGGCGCATTGATCTGGCCAACCGCATCGGTGGCGGCTTGATCGCCTCGCTGCATTTTCCTGGAGGAGGCGCGTGATGCGGCCGATGTGGATGCTGGTGTTGCTGCTGGTCCATGGCATCGCCTGCGCGGCGCCAGGCGATGTGCGGCGCTTTCCTGCACAGGGCCCGGTGCGTGTGCAGCTGCGCGTGCAGGGCTCCACCGACCTGGAAGTGTTCGGTGCAGTCATCCGGGACTACCAACGGTTGCATCCGGGCACTGAGGTGATCTACGAAGACGTGATCGCCTGGGACATTTATGACCGTTATTTGCACCCAGGCTATGGCGCACCTGCTGCAGACATGCTGATCAGCGCCAGCATGGATCTGCAGACCAAGCTGGTGAACGACGGCCACGCGTTGACGCATCGCTCCGCACAGACCGAAGCCTTGCCGGCATGGGCGCAGTGGCGCCATGAAGTGTTCGGCATCAGCTACGAGCCGGTGGCCATCGTCTACAACACGCGCAAGCTCGATGCCGCCCGCGTGCCGCGCACGCGCCGGCAATTGCTGGCCTTGTTGCGCGCGCCCGATGCACCGCTGCGCGGCAAGGTCGGCACCTACGATGTCGAACGTAGCGGCGTGGGGTATCTGTTCGCGACCCAGGACGGCCAGGTGGGCAGTATCGCCGGTGCGCTGCTCGCGGCGCTGGGGGCCAACCGGGTGGTGTTGGAAGAGCGCACCGGCAGCTTGCTCGACCGCGTCAGCCGTGGCGAACTGTTGCTGGCCTACAATGTGCTTGGCTCCTACGCACAGGCCCGCATCGATGCGGGGGCACCGCTGGGCATCGTGCAGCCGCAGGACTACACGCTGGTGGCGTTGCGCACGGCAGTGATCCCCAAGACGGCGCCGCATGCACCGGAGGCGCGCCGGTTTCTCGACTATCTGCTCTCGCCACGCGGCCAGCAGGTGCTGTCGCGCGAGGCGCGGCTGATGCCGATCCTGCCGGCCGCCGGCGGCCGCGGCGGTTCGGCGCAGCCACCATTCCGCCCGATCCCGCTCGGCCCCGGCCTGCTGGTGTACCTGGACAAGCTCAAACGCCGCCAGTTTCTGGATGCCTGGCGGGCGAGCACACAGCCGCCGCGTTAGAGCGTGTTATGTACGTTGAGATGAGATGCGTTGGCGGTCAGCGGCACGGAGCGGGTGCTGCGTGGCGCCGGCTTGGCTGGCGCCAAGGCAAGCTGCGCGGCGCGCGCTCCGTGCCGCTGACCGCCAACCCTCCGGGAAGCGCCCTGTGGCGCGCCGACCACGTTGTGCGCCTTGCCCCAGGCGGCCAGCCCGGGCTGCAGCGCACGTCTTGCCTGGGCGCGCCACAGGACGCTTCGCACTCACCTCAAAGTACACGACAGACTCTAGGGAAGGTCTGAACAACGAGACCTGACAGGGCGGAAGGTGGCGTCGTTCCGAAGAGTGGCTTTTGGAACTTCGGAATTTCGCCATTTCTGGCGCTTTCCGCGGGAATTTCCCGGTTCACAGACGCACGCTCCCCATCGCCGGC
>NZ_JAGHWR010000015.1:29663-38638 GCF_017746155.1 Xanthomonas sp. D-36-1 | reverse complement strand
GGTTCTATTCGCCCGCTTCGGGCTGTCGATACAGGCGGTCATCGCCGCCCTGCTCTTCGCGCCAGGGCACCGCGAGCCCGCCTGCGGTTGAGAACGGAATTGTTCAGGGCGGACTATTTACTCCAAGGCCTCGGTTTCCGGGGCCTTTTTCTATGCACCGAGAGTCCGAGGCGAGTTCTCACCCTACCCAAAATCACCCGCGCCGCATTATGTCCAGGCGCGCCGGTCACGCCGCCGCCGGGGTGCGTCCCCGAGCCGCACAGATACAGCCCCGGTACCGCACCGCGATACGCACCCTGGCCCACTAGCGGGCGTGCGCTGAACAGCTGATTGAGGCTGAGGGCGCCGTGGAAGATGTCGCCGCCGACCAGGCCGAAGATGCGTTCCAGATCGAGCGGGCTCAGCACTTGCCTGCCCAGTACCGATGTGGCGAACCCAGGCGCGTAGCGTTCCACCGCGGCGATCATCAGATCGGCCACCTCTTCGCGGTAATCGTCCCACCGCTTGCCGTCCGGCAGTTGCGGGGCCACGTGCTGGCAGAACAGGCTGGCGACATGCTGACCCGGCGGCGCAAGGGTGTCGTCCAGGGTGCTGGGAATGAGCAGTTCGACCACGGGCTCACGCGACCACCCGAAAGCGCGCGCGTCGTGCCAGGCGCGGTCCATGTAGTCCAGGCTCGGTGCCAGGATGATGCCGGCGGTCAGATGATCGCCACTGCCGGGCAACGCCGTGAAGTCCGGCAGGCGCGAGAGCGCGACATTCATGCGGAAGGTGCCCGACCCGCAGCGGTAATGCGCAATACGTTCGCGCGTTGTCGCAGGCACGTCGTCTTGCCGCATCAGGCGCTGATACAGCAGTTTCGGGTTGACGTTGGCCACGACCGCGCGAGCACGGACGGTTTCGCCGGCAGTCGTGACGACACCGACCGCACGTCCCTGCTCCACCAGCACGCGCTCCACCGCGCAGCCAGTATGGACCTGCGCCCCGTGCTCGCGCGCGCTGGCGGCCATGGCCTGAGTGATCGCGCCCATGCCGCCAATGGCATGGCCCCACGCCCCCTTGACCCCGTTGCTCTGCCCGAACACGTGGTGCAACAACACGTACGCTGTGCCGGGCGTGTAAGGGCTTGCGTAATTGCCGACGATGCCATCGAAGCCGAACAAGGCCTTGATCGGCGCGCTTTCGAACCAGCAGTCCAGATACTCGGCCGCTGAAATCGTAAACAGGTCCAACAGCTCCTGGCGCAATGTCAGCGGCAGGCCCTGCAACTGCAGCCCGAGCTTGCCTGCCCGCCATAGCTGCGGCAATGCCTGCAGCCAGCCGCCATCGGTGACATCGGGCGGTGGCTGCAAGGCCAGCGCACGCAATACATCGGCCAGTTGCTCCAGCCGCGCTTCGTAGGCGGGCAAGGCAGCCGCATCCCGCGCTGAAAACCTGGCGACTTCCTGTGCCGTGCGCCCTGCCCCGGCAAGCAGATAGTCGCCGTTCGGCAACGGAAGAAAATTATTGATGCGTCGCGGCACCACCCGCAGGCCATGGCGCTCCAGTGCCAGATCGGCGATGACCCTGGGCTGCAGCAACGACACCGTGTACGCCGCCACCGAATTGCGGAAACCGGGATGAAACTCCTCGGTCACCGCCGCACCGCCGACCACCTCGCGCGCTTCCAACACCAGCACCCGTTTGCCGGCCCTGGCCAGATAGGCAGCGCACACCAGCCCGTTGTGGCCGGCGCCGATGATCAGTGCATCCAGGGGTTCAGAGGCGATAGCCATGCACCGGTATATAGCACCGCTCACCCGCGCCCACCACCTGGCAGCGGCAGCGTATGCGCGCCTGCCCGTCGCTACCGACGCAACACCGCGCCGGCGCATGCAGTGGTAGACGAACAGCAGCCGCTGCAAGGTGCGGCTGGTGTTTGGTGCAGCAAGTGGCACGCTTGATGATTCGAGGTAGAGCACGCCGACGCGCCCAGCCGGCAGCTGCACGTTGTGTGATCGGCAGTGCCGCCGTTGCCAGTTGGCGATGGCGGGGCGGCTCAACCCGTGGAAGGCACCACCGCGCCCCCACAAGCTGGCGCCTCGCCCGGCCCTCTACGCCCCGCACCCATGACCTTCGACACCATGCCATCCGGCTGGCGAGGCGTAGAGTGCCGGCCACGGCCCCGGCGACGGGGCTTCCCATTGATGCTTCTGGAGTCCTTCGTGATTCGTACACCTCATTTATTGACGCTGACCCTGGCCGTGGCCACCGCCCTGAGCGGTTGCAAGAAGTCCGAAGACGCCGCACCGGCGGCACCGGCGGGCGACACTGCCGCCGCCACCCCCGCGGCACCCAAGACGCTGACCCTGGACCAGAGCAAGCTGCCGGCGGTGAACCAATTCACCGCGGCCGACCTGGACCCCAACAGCAACGCCTGCACCGATCTGAACGCCTACGCCAATGCCAAGTTCCTGGCCGCCAACCCGGTGCCGAGCGATCGCACCAGCTGGGGCGCGTTCGAGATGCTTGACGAGCGCTCCAACGCGATCCAGCGGCAGCTGGTGGAACAGGCCGCAGCCGACAGCAAGGCCACCGGTGTGGAAAAGATCGTCGGCGACCTGTGGTCGACCGGCATGGACGAAGCCAAGATCAACGCACAGGGCATCGAGCCGCTGAAGCCGGAGCTGGCTGCCATCGACGCCATCAGCGACCAGACCAAGCTGGTCGACTATCTGCGCAGCAGCGCAGCCAAGGGCAACAACGCGCTTTTCGGCTTCGGCGCCGAAGCGGACTTCAAAAAGTCCAGCCAGAACATCGCCTATGCCATGCAGGGCGGCCTGGGCCTGCCGGACCCGGAGTACTACACCAGCCCCGCCAACAAGGCCAAGCTGGAGGCGTATCAGGCGCACGTGGCCAAGGTGCTGGAACTGTCCGGCGTGGCTGCGGCCGATACCGCTGCGCAGGCCAAGCAAGTGGTCGCTTTCGAAACCCGCCTGGCCAAGGTCTCCAAGACCAGCACCCAGATGTCGCGCGACGCCTCGCTGGCCTATAACCCGATCTCGCCGGCCGAGGCCGACAAGCTGACCCCGAACTGGTCGTGGACCGAGTTCTTCAAGTCGCAGGGTGTGGCCACACCGGAGATGTTCTCGCTGGCGATCCCGGCCTTCCACCAGGAAGTGAGCAAGATGATCGCCGACACCGACCCGGCGATCTGGCGCGCGTACCTACGCTTCCACACCGTCGATGGCGCTTCGCCGTTCCTGAGCCAGCCGTTCGTCGATGAGAACTTTGCGTTCTACAACAAGACCATGCGCGGCCAGAAGGAAATCAAGCCGCGTTGGAAGCGCGTGCTGGTCACCATCAACGGCCAGGCCGGCGAAGCGCTGGGCCAGCTGTACGTCAAGGTCGCCTTCCCGGCCGATTCCAAGGCCAAGATGGAAACCCTAGTGACCAATCTGCGTACCGCGCTGAAGGCCCGCATCGAAAAGCTGGACTGGATGAGCCCGGAGACCAAGACCAAGGCCATCGCCAAGTGGGAAAGCTTCACGCCCAAGATCGGCTACCCGGAAAAGTGGCGTGAGTGGAACGGCCTGAGCACCGGCCGCGACAGCTACCTGGGCAACGTGATGGCCGCCCAGGAGTTCAACTACAAGTGGAACCTGTCCAAGATCGGCAAGCCGGTGGACAAGACCGAATGGGGCATGAGCCCGCAGACGGTCAACGCGTACTACAACCCGCTGCAGAACGAAATCGTGTTCCCGGCCGCCATCCTGCAGCCGCCGTTCTTCGACCCGAATGCGCCGGAGGAAATGAACTACGGCGGCATCGGTGCAGTGATCGGCCATGAGATGACCCACGGTTACGACGACCAGGGCAGCCGCTTCGGCGCCGATGGCAACTTCATCCCCGATCCGGGTTGGTGGACGCAGAAGGATCTGGACGCGTTCAAGGCGCGCACCGGCAAGCTGGTGGCGCAGTTCGACGGCTACCGCACGCCGGCCGGCGACAAGGTCAAGGGCGACCTGACCCTGGGCGAAAACATCGCCGACCTGGGTGGCCTGAACACCGCCTACGACGCCATGAAGGCCGCCACTTCCGGCAAGGACGACCCCAAGACCGACGGCATCACCCGCGACCAGCGCTTCTTCCTGAACTGGGCCACGGTGTGGCGTCGCAACTTCACCCCGGAAGAACTGGTCGTGCGCCTGAAGACCGACCCGCATGCACCGGCGAACTTCCGCGCCATCGGCGCACCGTCGAACATGCCGGCATTCGCCGCCGCGTTCTCGTGCAAGGCGGGCGATGCGATGGTGCGTCAGGGCGACAAGCAGGTCGTGATCTGGTAATTGCGCAGTCGCGGTAAAACGACGGGCGGCCATCGAAAGATGGCCGCCCGTTTTCTTTGTACGCCCGGTATTTCCCGCCTCGTCTTCTCCATATCCACCAGCCGGCACCAACGACCGATGCAGGCCGCCCCTGCACTGGATGACCTTTCCTGCACACACGCATCGCCAGACGCATGCCGGCCAACGCGTACAACGCACATCCTGCTGCGACGCCATCGCTGCGCCTGGCCGCAAGCGCAGGCTGTACGCAAGACCCGCAAACACCAGCTGCAACGCGGTGCGATCTGTAATCGCGCCTGCATGCAAGCCTCAACAAAACTCAACGCACGCGCCCCTGGTGATGGGTCCGCTTATGCTCGGCGTTTATCCCTGCGACTGGCGCCCATGTCACCCACCAAGACCTCCTCGCTTGCCCTTGCCCTGCTGGTCGCCCTGACAGGCTGCCAACGCGAAGCGCAAACCAGCAGTACACCGGAAAAGACCGCAACCTCGGCACCTGCAGCGACGCCAGCGGCAGCGAAACCTGCGTTCGATATCGGCGAACTGGATGCAGCCACCAACCTGTCGCCCACAAGATCGGCATGCTGTATGCCTCGGGCATGGATGAAGCGGCCATCGAAGCGGCCGGCGACCAGCCGATCAAGCCACAGCTCGACGCCATCGCCGCGCTGACCTCAGGCAAGGACGTCGCCGACTACATCACGCGTCGTTTTGCCGAAGGCGATGCGCTGGTGTTCGATTTCGGCGCACGTGCCGACTTCAAACATGCCGACAGACAGATCGGGTTTGCGCAGGAAGATGGACTCGGCCTGCCGACCAAGGAGTACTACACCTCGCCCGAATACGCCCCCATTCGCGAGGCGTATCTGGCTTATATCGCCAGATCCTTCGAGCTCACCGGCAGCACCGCAGACGCCGCCAAGGCACAGGCGAGCGAGGTCCTGGCGCTCGAAACGCGGCTGGCGGCCGCCTCGCTCACACGCACCGAGGCGCGCGACCCCAAGAACCAGTATCACTTCGTCAGCACGGCCGAGGCCGACAAACTCACGCCGCACTTTGCATGGAGCAATTTCTTCGCTGTGCAAGGCCTCGACAGCGGTGCCGGCTTTTCCCTGTCGCAGCCGCGGTTCTTCGCTGAATTCGATCGTCAGCTGGCGAACGCACCGATCGCACAATGGCAGGCCTATCTGCGCTTCCACACCATCGACGATGCATCCAAGCAGCTCAGCAAGGCCTTCGTCGACAACAACTTCGCCTTCTATGGCAAAACGCTTTCCGGACAACCCGAACAGCAGCCGCGTTGGAAACGCGTATTACGCACGGTCAACGGCGCAATGGGCGAAGGGCTGGGGCAACTCTACGTCGCCAAGGTGTTCACGCCGGAAGCCAAACAGCGCGCCAGCGACTTGGTGGACAACGTGCGTATTGCGCTCAAGGCGCGCATCGAAAACGTCGACTGGATGAGCCCGGAAACCAAAGCCAAGGCCATCGCCAAGTGGCAAACATTCCTGCCAAAAATCGGCTATCCCGACACCTGGCGCGACTGGTCTGGGCTGGAGATCGTGCCTGGCGCGTATTACCGCAACCTGCAGGCAGCAGCGAAATTCAATTATCACTACGACATCGCCCAGATCGGCAAGCCCACCGACCGCATGCGCTGGCAGATGACCCCGCAGACCGTCAATGCATATTACGACCCCAGCACCAATTCCATTAATTTCCCGGCTGGAATTCTGCAACCGCCGTTCTTCGACGCCAGTGCGGACGATGCCTTGAACTACGGCGGCATTGGCGCGGTGATCGGGCACGAAGCCACGCACGGCTTCGACGATGAAGGCAGGCAGTTCGACGGCGCCGGCAACAATGTCGACTGGTGGACGCCGCAGGACCGCAAGGCCTTCGAGCAACGTGCCGAACGACTGGTCAAACAGTTCGATGCCTACGTGCCGCTGCCCGACCACCCCACCGTGCACGTCAATGGCAAGCTCAGCCTGGGCGAAAACATCGCCGACCTGGGCGGTACCAACGTCGCCTACGATGCGTTGCAGTCAGATCTGCGCGCGCATCCGGAACGCGCCATCGCGATCGACGGGTACAGCCCGGATCAACGTTTTTTCCTCAACTACGCACGCAGTTGGCGTGGGCAGACACGCGAACAGCAGCAACTGGTCTATCTGGCGAGCGACCCCCATGCGCCCGACAACCTGCGCGCCATTGCCCCGCCCTCGAACATGCCCTCCTTCGCCAAGGCATTTTCCTGCAAGGCCGGCGATGCGATGGTGCGGCCAGAAAAAGACCGCGTGGTGATCTGGTAAGCGTGCACAGGCGGCGGCTGCAAGCGCTTCCACCACGATGGACCCGGCACAGGCCCGCACGCGCGGGCCTGTCGCATTCATGCAGGCGGCCGGCAGCGAGCACGAACCGGCGCGCGCGCCTGCCTGCGCGACACGCAGCCTTGCTAAACTCCGCCGACTTCAATCTGGCCACCCTTCTTCTCGATGCCCACCATTCGTCCGCTTGCCCTCGCTCTTGGCTTCAGCCTGATCTCGCTGCTGTCCGCCCCCGACGCCGACGCCGCTCGCAAGAAGAAGGCCGCGGCGCCCAAGGCGCCGGCCGTCTCGGCCGCCTGCACCAATTTCTACGACTACGCCAACGCCAGCTGGCTCAAGGCCAACCCCGTGCCGCAGGCCGGCGCCGTCACCGCGCTGGGTCAATTGTCCGAGCGCGCCCTGCAGCAGCAGCGCGAGTTGCTCGACGCATCGATGAAGTCCCCGCAGGGCAAAGTGCAGAAGCTGCTTGGCGATTTCTGGGCCAGCGGCCTGGACGAAGCGGCGGTCGAGAAGGACGGCTCCAACCCGATCGCCCCCCTGCTCTCGCGCATCGACGCGATCAAGAAGGCCAAGGATGTGCCCGCTTCCATCGCCGCGTTGCATCAGGTCGGCATTCCGGTCGGCTTCAATTTCGGCCCGGACGTGGACCTGAAGGCGCTCGATCGCCATATCGGCTACTTCATGCAGGGCGGCATGGGCCTGCCCGACCCGGCCTTCTACACCCGCACCGACGCCGACACCCAGGCGCTGATGGGCCGCTACCGCGCCTACGTCAAGCAGATCCTGGCGCTCACCGGCACCGCCGCCGACAAGCTCGACGCCGACGCCGCCTCCGTGCTGCAGATCGAAACCGCGCTGGCGCGTAGCGCGCAGTCGGTGCAGGGCATCAACAACCCGTTCAACAACTACGCACCGATCGCCACCAAGGAACTGGGCAAGCAGTACAAGAACCTGCGCCTGGCCGACTTCCTGGAAGCGCAGGGCGTCAAGGACGACCTGGTGTCGATGGCCGACCCGGCCATGTTCAAGCAGCTCGACAGCATGATCGTCAGCATCAAGCCGGACCAGTGGAAGGCCTACCTGCGCTGGCGCGTGGGCGATGCGATGGCACCGTACCTGTCCAAGAGCTTCCACGATGCCGAATACCAGTTCCGCGGCCGCCTGCTGCGTGGCGATGCGGTGCCGCCGCAGCGTTGGCAGCAGGTGCTGGACGCCATCAACGTGGCCGCCGGCCCGATGCTCGGCCGCGAGTACGTGGCGCGTTATCTGAGCAGCGACACCCGTCGCCAGGCCGAAGCCATCGCCGACCAGGTGCGCGATGCGCAGCTGGCCGCGCTGGAGCGCACCGGTTGGGGCAACGGCGAGGTGGTGGCCGAAGCCAAGGCCAAGCTGGCTGCGATGAAGATCGAAGTCGGCGCGCCGCGACGCGACCTGGATTACACCGTGCAGCCGATGGGGCGCGGCAGCTTCGGCGGCAATATGCTGATCGCCTCGACCTGGCGCCACCGCGAAGAGATGAAGCGCATCGGCAAGGGCAACGCCGACCGTCGCTGGGACGTGCTGCCGCAACAGCCGGCGGTGGCCTACGACATCGCGCAGAACCGGCTGATCGTCACTGCCGCCGTGTTGCAGGCGCCGGTGTTGACCACCGGCGGAACGCAGGCCGCGCAGTACGGTGCATACGGTGCGCTGGTCGCACACGAGATCACCCGTGCGATCGATGCCAAGGGCTCGCTGGTCGATGCCAAGGGCGAATTGCGCAGCTGGTGGACGCCGGCCGAAAAGGCGAGCTGGACGATGCTCACCGGCAAGGTGGCCAACCAGTTCTCTGCCTACCCGTACCCGGGCGTGCCCAACGCCAAGGTCAACGGCGCGCAGACGGCCGAAGAGAACCTGGCCGATCTGGCCGGCGTCGAATTGGCCTGGCAGGCTTTCAGCAAGGCGCAGCCGGCAGCCACTGAGGCCGACAAGCAGGCATTCTTCACTGCCTGGGCCGGGCTGTGGGCGCAGCAGTTGTCGCCCAACGAAGCGGTGCAGCGTGCAAGCGCCGACATCCGCGCGCCGGGCCAGTGGCGCACCAACGGCCCGCTTTCGAACCTGCCCGAGTTCGGTGCAGCGTTCAGCTGCAAGGCCGGCCAGCCGATGCAGCGCGTGGATGCCGAGCAGTTGACGATCTGGCGCTGAGTCAGGCGCCAGCAAGTCGCTGGCAATCAACACGAGTGGCCGGCAATAAAAAAGAGCGCGGATTCCGCGCTCTTTTTTTGTGCCTGGCGTTTGGTCCATCCGTTGCTTCGCTCAACGCGCTCTTCCTAGGAGC
>NZ_JAGHWR010000015.1:0-29632 GCF_017746155.1 Xanthomonas sp. D-36-1 | reverse complement strand
GGAGCAACGTGGATCTGCCACGCCGCGACTATCTCAACGCACCACGCGCAACGGCGGCTTGCGCTTCCCACCGCCCTTCCTTCCGCCGCTGCCGCCGAATGGCGACTGCCCGCGCCAGTAGCGGATCATCAGCCAGCCGAACAGCATGCCGCCCAGATGCGCGAAGTGGGCCACGCCAGGCTGCCAACCGGTCGCCCCCAGCAATAACTCGATTGCGCCGAACACGATCACGAAGGTCCGCGCCTTCATTGGAATCGGCGGGAACAGCAGCATCACGCGCTGATTGGGGAACAGCATTCCGTACGCCAGCAGCAGACCGAACACGCCGCCCGATGCGCCCACGACCGGCGCACCGCTTTGCGTGAACCAGGCCATCAACAACTGGCACAGCCCGGCGCCGGCGACGCACACGAGGTAGTAGGTGAGAAAGCGCTTCTGGCCCCAGGTCTGCTCCAACGGCGCGCCGAACATGAAGAGCGCCAGCATGTTGAAAAACAGATGGTTGAAGCCGCCATGGAGGAACGCGTAGGTCAGCAGCTGCCACGGCATGAAGCTGGCGCCCGGCGAGAACGCATCGAAGCCGTTGGACAGCGGCCACAACATCAGCCACGACAACACGCTGTCCGATGGCAACACGCCGGCGCCCAGGTCGCCCACCGCCCATTGCAGCAGGAACAAGCCGATGTTGGCGATCAGTAATGCTTTGGTGATGGGCGGTAGTTGAGGCATGGCGGCTTCCTTCGGACTGCTGCCGATGATAACGGCAGGCTTATGAAGGCCCCCACACGGCCGCATCCAGCCGCTGTGCGGCGCTGGCCCGGCGCACACGGCCCCGTTCCACCTGGACGCCCTCGGCGCGCAGGCGCTGGCATTGCTCGCGGTAGCCTGCCGAGCCTTCGGGCAAGGCAATCCGGCCATCGCTGCGCAGTACACGGTGCCAGGGCAGCTGCGGGTCATCGTTTCCGCTGAGCACGCGCGCCACCAGCCGCGCACGGCCCGGCAGGCCGGCGCGCTCGGCAACTTCGCCGTAACCGGCAACCTCGCCCGCAGGAATCGCACGGATCACCGCAAGAATGCCCAGCCGCGCCTGCTCGCCTGACAGTGCTTCCCCCTTGGCGCCGGCGCGCGCAGCAGGGCTGGTGGATGGGCGCGACGCTAGATGGCGAGATTTGGACATCGCGCAAGCATGCCAGCTGAGGGGCGCGCGTGTGCGCATCGAACCCGTCCCACACGAAGGGAAACTACAAGCCCCTCTCCCCCCGGGAGAGGGGTTGGGGTGAGGGTACGGGACGCAGCCACGCACAGACGATTAGGCAATGCGCTCAGTTGTCATTCGACCCTGGATAGCGGCTCGACCAATCTTCAGTAGCAGATCGAGTTGAATTGATGAGTCGCATGTACCGAACCCTCACCCCAACCCCTCTCCCGCAGGGAGAGGGGCTCTCATCCTTCTACCTGCCGGACATTGTGCCCCCTCATGGGAGAGCAGGTGGCGCGCAGCGCCGGATGAGGGTACGCCGCTTACGAAAACCACAGCTCGATGCTAGATCGCGGCAGGGCCCGCTGCTGCCGCTATTTGTAGCGGCCTTCGATGGCGCACCGATCGGGGCGTCACTAGCCCGCTAACCTGCCACACCCCGGCCACCTCGGCCACCTCGGCCTCAGTGCATCAACACGATCTCTTCAGACGAGGTGGGATGAATCGCCACGGTCTCGTCGAAGTCGCGCTTGGTCGCACCCATCTTCACCGCCACCGCAAAGCCTTGCAGCATTTCGTCGGCGCTCTCACCCAATAGATGCACGCCGACCACACGTTCTTCTTCGCCCACGCACACCAGCTTGAACAGGCTGCGCTGCGGCGCGTCGGCCAGTGCGTGCAGCATCGGGCGGAAATTGCTGCGGTACACACGCACCGCCCCGTTGTAGCGCGCACGTGCCTGTTCTTCGGTGAGCCCGACATTGCCAAGCGGCGGGTGCGAAAACACTACGCTGGGCACGTTTTCGTAATCCATGCGCGCATCCGGTTGGTGACCAAACAGGCGGTCCATCAGCTTGCGCCCCGCCGCGATCGCCACCGGCGTCAGTCCGACATTGCCGCCCACATCGCCGATTGCGTGAATATTCGGCACGTTGGTGGTCTGCCCGTCGTCCACCACCACTTCGCCCTTGTCGCCAAGCGCAACACCCACGGTGTCCAGACCCAGCCCGGCGGTATTGGCGCGGCGGCCCACCGCGAAAAACACCTTGTCGAAGATGTCGTTGCCCTGCTCGCGCGGATGTACGGAATGCCCATGCACGCGCAGCGCACCGTGCATATCGCGCTCCAATGCGGTGGTGGTGAAACCGAAGTGCAGCCGCACGCCCAGATGGCGCAGGTTGTCGGCCAACTGCAAGGTCAGTTCCGCATCGAAGCGTTCCAGCAAGCGCTCGCCCTGCACGAATAGATGCACGCGGCTCCCTAAGGCCTGCAGCAGCCCGGCGATTTCCACCGCGATATAGCCGCCCCCGATAATCGCAACCTGCTCGGGCGCATGGCAGAGATTGAAGAAATCGTCGGAGACCTCGCCATGTTCTGCGCCCTCTACGTCCGGGCGTAACGCGTGCGCGCCAGTGGCGATCACGATGTGCCCGGCGGTCACCGGCACGCCGTCGCTGCCCATGACGGTATGGCGGTCCTGCAATACGCCGCGCTGCGGGATCAAGACCACGCCATCTTCGTTGAGGCGGCGTCGATAGCTGGCGTGGATGTTGGCGATGTACCCCTGCCGATGCGTGACCAGCTCCTGCCAGGCCAACGTCGGGCGCGGCACATCGAATCCCAATGCGCTGGCCAACTCGATCTTGCCGGCCAGATCGGCGGCCAGCCACATCGCCTTCTTCGGCACGCAACCGAGATTGACGCAGGTGCCGCCCAATTCGTCGGGCTCCATGATCGCTACGCGCGCGCCATGTTTTGCGGCGCGAAATCCCGCCGCGAGGCCGCCGGACCCGCCGCCCAGAATCACCACGTCGTAGTCGTAACGCGCACTCACGCGAAACGCTCCGCCCGGTAAGGATGCGGGTCCAGCGCAGGTGCGCGGCCCGTGATCAGGTCGGCCATCAATTGTCCGCTTGCAGTGCTCATGCTGATGCCGAGCATGCCATGCCCGGCTGCGAGCCAGACGTGAGGATGGCCTGGCAGCGCGCCCAGGACCGGCACATCGTCCCAGATCATCGGCCGCCATCCGTACCAGCGCTCGATCACCGCAGGCCCGCATGGCGTATGCAGATATTCGGCCGCCGCACGCTCCAACGCAGCCAGGCGTGTGGGATTGAGTTGCGTATCGCGCCCGGAAAATTCCATCGTGCTGCCGATGCGCAGGCGGTCGCGCCACGGCACCACGAACACCCAGCGGTCCTTCAACACCACCGGGCGGCGCGGCACCAGACGCGGCGCGCTGTAGGTAATCGAATAGCCCTTGCCGGCCTGCACCGGCAGGCGCAGGCCAAGTTGCGCCGCCAGCACCGGCGACCATGGCCCGGTTGCGATCACCACCTCGCGCGCACGGCGCTTGCCGTGCGCGGTCTGCACGCAGCTGCCGCCTCCATCGGGCACGATTGCCTGCACGCGGCAGTGCGCATCGATCGCCACGCCACGTGCGCGCAGCACTCTCGCAAGCTCTGCGGTGTATTGCTCCGGGCGTAGATGCGCATCGCCCGGGAAGTGGATCGCGCCAGCGATCCCATCGCGAAATGCGGGATCCTGGCGCACATAGTCCGCACCATCGATGACCTCTGCCCGGATACCCCACTGCGCCAGCAACGCGCATTCGTCGCGGTATCGCGCAAAGCGACGCGCATCGCCGAACACGTAATCCAGCCCATCGTTGCGAAACTCGCACTCCAGCGCGTACTGCGCCACCCACGCGTCGAAACGCTGCCGCGCATCGTGCAACAGCGCCGCCCGCGCCTGTGCACTGGACTGCCAATCGCGTGCATTGCAGCGCCGCGCGAAGCGCAGTAGCCAGCGCCATAACTCCGGATCCAGGCGTGGCGGGACATACAGCGGCGCATCCGGGGTGAACATCCATTTCAGTGCCTGCGCGATCATGCCGGGCGCCGCCAGCGGCGGTGCATGGCTCGGCGTGATGGTGCCGCAATTGCCGTAGGAGGTCGCCGCACCGGGCGCACCGGCATCGAGCACACGCACCTGCCGGCCCGCTTCGACAAGTGCCAGCGCGGTGGCCAGGCCAATCGCGCCCGCGCCGACCACCAGCACATCATCGCGGCTCCCGTGCATGCAGGCGCTACCCGGCGCGCCCAGCGCCACGCCACATCGGCGGCACCTGCAGATAGGTCACGCTGCGCCATAGCCATTCCATCGGCCCGAAGCGGAACCAGTGCAGCCAGCACCGGCTCAGCAGCACCTGCAGCGCAAACAGTGCCAGTGCGAACGGCAGTTGCCACACCCGCGGCAGCTGTTCGAAATAGCCCAGCCCGTAGCCGTAGAAGATGCCGGTGCAGACCAGCGATTGCAGCAGATAGTTGCTCAATGCCATCCGCCCTGCTGGCGCAAGCCATGCCAGGCGCGGTGCCAGGCGCACCACCCACGCGGCATAGCCCAGGCACATCAACGGCCCTGCAACCAGCGACAGCGCGAAGGCGCCGGACAGGCGCAGGTCCAGACGCGCCGGATCGATCCACGGCTCCAATGCATAACTTGCCAGCATCACGCCCAGCCCGAGCGGCAACACGCCATAGCGTAGCGTCGCAAACAAGCGTGGGAAGCGCTCGGGCGTGGCGATCGCACTGCTGCGCACGAACCAGCCACCGAGCAGGAACATGCCGAGCATGGCCGGGCCGTTGATGCTGAGGCCGGTCATCGCTTCCTGAAAGTCATGCCAGCGCTGCACCGTCGCTTGCAGGTAAGTGCCGCTGCCGAATGCGGCGCGCTGCGCCTGCACATTCGCCAGCGCCTGCTGCGCGGCGTCGGCCATCGCCGCTTTCCACTGCACCGTCGCAGCGGGATCGGCCTGCGCCAGCTCGCCTGCCACGCCGTACAGCAAGGTCAACCCAGGTGCGCACAGGTACACCAATGCAGCGAGCCACGGCAGCGTCACCGTCGGCACGTTGCGCGCACTCAGCAGCAGCAACGCCAGCAGGGCATAGGTCACCAGGATATCGCCGGACCACACCAGCAATGCATGGGCAAGCCCGATCGCCAACAGCCCGAGGGTGCGGCGTAGATACAGGCCGAAGAATGCGCGCCCGGCCTGTGCGGCGCGCTGCGCCATCACCGCAAAGCCCATGCCGAACAACAGCGAAAACAGCGTGTAGAACTTGCCTTGCACGAACACGTAGACCAGCGCATCGGCAACCCGGTCGGCGCCATGCCAATGCGGCTCCACGCCGGTCATGGCCAGATCGAGCGGCCCGACGAAGGCTTCAATGTTCATCAGCAGGATGCCCAGCAATGCCACGCCGCGCAGGACATCCAGCACGACGATGCGCTCGGTCGCAGCAATGGGGAGCAGCACGTCGCGGGATGTCATCACGGCTCAGGCAACCAGATGCGGCGGCGCGCGCCGCAGAATGCGAACGGCCCGCCGATGGGGCAGGCCGTCAGGAACAGCAATCATGCACGCACCGCGGCAACCCACAGACATGGGCCGATGTGCGTGTGGCCGGCATGCACCACCGTAGCGCCGGATGGCCGGCCTACGTCAGTGGCGCGCATGCGTCCCACCCGTCCAACCGCCACGCGAGTGCGTGCGTGACCGACCTTAGTGGTGATGACCGCCGTCGCCGTGCACATGGCCGTGGTCGCGCTCTTCCGCGGTGGCTTCGCGCACTTCGACGATCTCCACGTCGAAGTGCAGATCCTTGCCGGCCATCGGGTGATTGAGGTCCACATCGACCACGCTCATGCCGACCTTCTGCACCGTCACTGCGCGCGGACCGAAGTTGGTCTGCAACACGACCTGGGTACCGGGCACCAGCTTGGTGGCGCCGAAATGCTTCTTGGGCACGCGCTGGCTCAGGCCTTCGCGGTATTCGCCGTAGGCGTCGGTGGCCTTGACGTCCACACCGAAGCTCTCGCCGGCTTCCTTGTCCATCATGGCCGCTTCCAGGCCCGGGATGATGTTGCCGTGGCCGATCATGATCGCCAACGGGTCACGCTCCTTGGAGCTCTCGATCGGCTCCTGGCCGATTTCCGAAACGGTGTAATGGAAGCGGACGACGCTGTCTTTTTCGATCTTCATGCCTGGCTCTGAATGGGCTGCCCGGTGGCAGACGGTTGAGGACGGCTTGTCGGCCGCCGGGTGCGCCGCCATCATGGCGACCTTTCGAACCGCCCATTATCCCGGCTCCATGCATATCACGCCAGTTTTCGCCGCCAGCGCCCGACGCGCCGCGGCCAGCCTGTTGCTGGGCCTGCTGCTCCTGGGGGGCTGTTCGTCGCACGCGCCGGTGCGGCGCGCGGCCGCGCCCCCTGCGGCCGCGCGCGTGTGGCCGCAGGTGCCGCCGGCCGACCCGGCCGCCGCCAACAACATCTTGATGCGGGCGTTGGGGCTGGTGAGCACCCCGTACCGGTTCGGCGGCAATACGCCGGAGACCGGCTTCGACTGCAGCGGACTGGTCACCTATGTCTACAAAGACGTACTGGCCCTGGCACTACCGCGCACCTCGCGCGAACTGGCCGCAATCCAGGGCCCGCGCATCCCGCCCGAGCGACTTGCCACCGGCGATCTGGTGTTTTTCGGCGCTGGAGGCAACGTGACCCATGTTGGCATTTATGTCGGTGAAGGCCGCTTCGTGCATGCCCCTACCACCGGCGGTACGGTCCGCTTGGACTTTCTTGATGGAGCTTACTGGCGTGACCATTATTCAGGTTCAAAGCGGGTTTTGCACTAAAATGTGACGGAAATCACAAGTCATAAAACGGAAAGTTAACTTTTTTTGAACGTAACGATTCTTTCACCAGGGCATCATCTCGCATCGACAGCAGAACTGTGATTCCCGCGTGACGAACGACGAACAGATCAAAACTGGCGCCGCACCGCTTCCGCCCCGGAAACCGCTCCGCCTGCTATGCGCCACCGCTCTCTTGATTGCAGCACTTCCTGCATTCGCGCAGACCGCCAGCAGCACGCCATCCGCTCCGCAGACGACCACGCCTGACAGCGCCGTCGCCGCCGAGAAAGCCGCAACCCGCAGCCGCGCCGACGCCGCTGCCACCGCAACACTGGCCGCCCTGCTTCCGCACCTGGCTGCCAACGACGCCATTCCGCTGATGGACCGCTCGGCGATGTTCGCCGGCGATCTCAGCCGCCTGCTTGCCAATTACGACGTGTCGCAGAGCGCAGCCAATGCTGCCCAGAACGCCGTGGCCGATAGCCGCGTGCAGGTGATCCTGCAGCGCGCCATGGCCCAGCTCGGCACTCCGTACGTCTGGGGCGGCGAATCCACCGAAGGGTTCGACTGCAGCGGCCTGGTCGGCTATGTATTCAAGACTGCGCTCGGCATCGACTTGCCGCGCGTCTCGCGCGACATTGCCCGCGACGAATCGGCCGAGCTGATCAAGGACCCGAGCGCGCTGAAGGCTGGCGACCTGGTGTTCTTCGGCAAGCGTGGCCGTATCGACCATGTCGGCCTGGTGGTCGGCGACGGCAAGTTCCTGCACGCGCCCAGCCGCGGCAAGGACGTGCGCGTTGATTCGCTGGCAAGCGGCTACTGGAGCGAGAAGTTCATCCAGGCGCGCCGGGTGCTGTAACGCTCGGTTGCTTTCGACTCGGTTGCTTTCGACTCAGTCGAAGAAGGCCGCGACGATCTCGCGGCCTTTTTGTTGCGCGGAACCGGGCCGCGACGTCCGTGTGCGACCGCGCAGCCTCTATCGGCGCCTACCCACCCACGCGCCAGGCGCACCAGGAGCCACGCTGCCCGCACCGCCTACGCCGTCGTCGGGCAGATGATCTACCCGTATACCGGATGCGGCTTACTGCGAGGCGTCGGCCTTGTACCGTGCCATGGTGTCCTCGATGCCCTTGCTCAACTCCATCACCTTGAGCGCGTATTCCGCCAGACGTTGATCTTCCGGGGTATCTGGCCGCCAGGACGGCACTTCCACCGGGGTGACCCCGTCCGGATCCATCGCCACGAACACGATGATGCAATGCGTGCACAGGCGCGAATCGCCGCCCATCGGACTGCGCGCGCGTACATCGATCGCAAAATGCATGCTGCTGCGGCCGGTGTAGACCAGTTTGGCCGACACGGCCACCAGATCGCCGATGCGCACCGGCGCCACGAAGCGGATACCGCCCACCGCCACGGTGACGCAGTAATGCCCGCTCCAACCACTGGCCGCCGCAAAACCAACCTGGTCGATCCACTTCATCACCACGCCGCCATGCACCTTGCCGCCGAAGTTGACGTCGCTGGGCTCGGCCAGAAAACGAAATGTCAGATCACGCTGTTGGCCAATCACCGCCCGCCCTCGTCAATGGATGAGCTGGAAGTGTGCCATGTGGGTGGAACTCGTCGTACCCACAGCGCGATTGCCGTACCGGTCGACGTGAGCGCAACGAAGATCGGCACAAGACCTGTCATCAGCCAAGGTGCGGGATGCGTTGAAATTCGTCCCGTGAGCCTGAGCAGCGTCATCGTCAGATCGCCCGACTCCCCGTTGCCCCGCATGATCGAACAACGTCAAAAAGCACGCTCAACCGCCAATCACCTCAAGGTTGTCGCGCTTGCGCAGACACAGCCACGGGAAATGCGGCTGCGGCAACCTGAGCGCCTTTCGCATGCGGGCACTCCAACGACGCGGGTCGAACAACCACTGCACTGCAAAGCGGTCGAACGTAGCGTAGGTATGCTGGTGATAATGCGCAGCCAGTTCCGGAACGCCCAGCTCGGTGAAGTAGCGCAGGCTACGTGCGGCACTCTCTTGGGCGTGCTGCGGCGTGGCGTAGAGCGGGCTGTCGAGAATATGCAGCACGCCATCCTCGCGCAGATGCGCGAGCAAGCGCTCGATCAACGCGCCAGGATCAGCGAAATACTGCACGCAGGCGGGCAGCACGATGATGTCGAACGCGTCGCGCGGCAGTGCCACGGTCTGGATGTCGCCAGCGATGAAACTCAGGCCCGCCGCATGGCCGAACACGCGTGCGGCCTGGCTGAGCTCGGTGCGATTGACGTCGATGCCGCAGACCTCGCGTTGCAGCGACTGCGCCAGCACGTGCGATAGCCAGCCATTGCCGCAACCGAGTTCGAGGATGGCGCCCTCGCCGGCATGCGTGGCCAGGTGCTGCGCCAGCAAACTGCTCGACAGCGCGCGCACGCGCCATTCCAGCGTTGCCCCCAGTGTTCCGCCCGGACGCGGCAGGCTGCGCACCTGCGCATCGGTGTAGAGTCGGCCTTCCTTGCGCCGGATCTCCAGGTAGCGCTGCTCGAAAGGGTCCTCCGCCAGGCCGCGCTGCACAAGCACGCCATCGACGCGTTCCAGCTCGGGCAGCTGCTGCAGCCGTTCGCGCAGCACGGGAAATCCGGCACGCATCAAGCTGCCTCAGCGCAGTGGTTTGGCGCTGTCAGCGGGCGGATCTTCCAGTCCCACATTGGTGGAGGCGGATTCGTAGATGCTCTTGTCGAGCAGGCCGGTTTCCTTGGCCACCAGCACCGGCACCAGCATCTGCCCGGTGACGTTGGTCATGGTGCGCATCATGTCCAGGATGCGGTCGATCGCATACAGGTAGCCGATCACTTCCAACGGCAGATTGGCCGCACTCAGCACCACCGTGGCCATGATGACCGCCGTGCCCGGTACGCCGGCCGTGCCGAAGCTGCCGAGCACCGAGGCGATCAGCACCACGAAATACTGGTTGGCGGTCAGGGGGACGCCGGTGTATTGCGCGATGAACACCGCGCACAACGCTGGAAAGATTGCGCCGCAGCCATCCATCTTGATGCTGGCGCCCAGCGGTACCGCGAATGCGGCGTAGTCCTTGCTGACCCCCAGGTTGTGGGTAATCGAACGCATCGCCACCGGCATTGCCGCAAAGCTCGACGAACTGACGAACGCCACCTGCATGCCCGGCGCGGCACCGCGGAAAAACTTCCACGGGTTGAGCCCATGTGCGAGCAGCAGGATGCTGTAGACCACCACAATGTGGATCGCGCAGGCCACATACAGCGCCAGCACGAAATTGCCGAACGGCAGCAGCTTCGAAAAGCCGTAGCTGCCGACCAGGCCAGCGATCAGGCCAAAGGTGCCGAGCGGAGTCATCTCCAGCACGAAGCGCGTCACCTGGATCATGATGTCGCTCAACTGCCCGGTGAGCTTGCGCGCCTCGGCCACACGCTCGCCGAGCTTGACCATCGCAAAACCCAGCAACGCGGCGAAGAAGATCACCGGCAGGATCGAGCCACGCCCCGCCGCCAGCACCGTTTCGCCGGCCGCGTTGGTCTTGGTGCCGATACCGGTCAATGCGTAGAACGGGTTGGACGGCACCACATCCAGCAGCACCTGGACCGGGCTGGGCACATCGCGCGGTTTCCAGGCCGAATCCACGCTCAGGCTGAAATGGCCGGCGCCCGGCTGCATGATCGTGCCGACCGCCAGGCCCACGGCCACCGCCAATGCTGCGGTGATCACGAACCACAAGAACGTGCGCCCGCCGAGTGCGGCAACCGACTTTTGCCCGTGCAACGACGAGATCGCATTGATCACCGCAAAGAACACCAGCGGGATGGCGATCATCTTGATCAGCGTGACGTACAGATCACCCAGGGGACCGAACCACACATCGGCTGCCGGGCCCATGGCCGCGCCGACGATCGCGCCTAGCGCAAAGCCGGCCACCACGCGTTGCCAGAACGGAATGCGCAACCACGCCGCAACCAGTTTCATATCGTCGAATCTTCCGGGGGAAAGTGCTTGCACCATAGCCCAGGGCTGCTCTGCCCGCGAGACCACGGCTGGAACAGCGCTGTGTCATCGGTGTGACACCACCCATCGCGGCATAATGGGGATTGATTCAGCCACGAGTTCGATGCCGATGCGTTACCGCCTGCCTACCCTCGCCGCCCTGACCACGCTGTGCGTCGCCGCCTGCGCCTCCACGACCGGGAGCGGCACCTCCGCACCCGCGTCGGTCCGCGTGGAGGTGCCGCAGGTGACGCACCCGGCCGGCGAAACCCCGCAATGGTGGTACCGCTCGGGCGCCGCCCGTGCCGCCGGCAACGGCGCCATGGCCGGCAAGGCGCGCAACGTGATCCTGTTCCTGGGCGATGGCATGAGCCTGACCACGGTGGCCGCGGCGCGCATCCTGGACGGCCAGCGCAAGGGCGGCCCGGGCGAAGAGAACCTGCTGTCTTGGGAGCAGTTTCCCGCCACCGCTTTCAGCAAGACCTACAACACCGACTCGCAGACACCGGATTCGGCCGGCACCATGACCTCCATCACCACCGGCGTGAAGTCGCACATGGGCGCGATCGGGGTCAGCAGCGGCAACCGCAGCGACTGCGCCGACAGCTTGAACAAGGGCCTGCTGAGCTGGCTGCAGCTGGCCGACAGCGCCGGCATGGCCACCGGCATCGTCACCACCACGCGCCTGACCCACGCCACGCCGGCGGCAACCTATGCGCATTCGCCGGACCGCAACTGGGAAAACGACACCGACCTACCCGAGTCGGCGCGTGCTGCCGGTTGCCAGGACATTGCCCAGCAATTGCTCTCCACCGCCCGCTACGGCCGAGGCCCGCAGGTGGTGCTGGGCGGAGGACGCAGCCAGTTCCAGAGCGTGCAGGAGCGCGACCCGGAATACGACGACAAGGTGGGCCTGCGCCTGGACGGTCGCGATCTGGTGGCCGAATGGAAACAAGCGCACCCGCAAGGCGCCTATGTCTGGAACGAGCAGCAATTGCAGGCAGCGTCCGGTGCACCGGCGCTGCTGGGGCTGTTCGAACCGGACCACATGCAGTTCGATCACGACCGCAACCGCACCCCGCAGGGCGAGCCCAGCCTGACCGAGATGACCCGCACCGCGATCCAGTCGCTGTCGCGCGACCCGAACGGGTTCGTGCTGATGGTCGAAGGCGGCCGTATCGATCACGCCAACCACGCCGGCAACGCCTACCGCGCGCTCGATGAAACCGTGTCGCTGTCCGATGCCGTGCGCGTTGCTGTGCAGACTGCGCCACCGGACACGCTGATCATCGTCACCGCCGACCATTCGCACACGCTCAACTTCGTCGGCTACCCGGTGCGCGGTAACCCGATCCTGGGCAAGGTGCGCGGCACCGGCGGCGAAGAAGGCGACCGCAGCCAGCTGGCCACCGACCTGGCCGGCCAGCCGTACACCACGCTCAGCTACGCCAATGGCCCCGGCTACACCGGTGCCAGCAACGCGCAGCCGGCCGGCCCCAAGAAGTATCCGCACGAACCCAGCAGCAGCGAGCCGGCCACTGGCCGCCCGGACCTGAGCCATGTCGACACCGAAGCCCCCAGCTACATGCAGGAAGCGCTGGTGCCGACCAAATCCGAAAGCCACGGCGGCGAAGATGTCGGCATCTGGGCCACCGGCCCCGGCAGCGCGGCATTCCGCGGCACGCTGGAAGAGAACGTGATCTACCACGTCATCGTCCAGGCCACTCCGCGCCTGCGCGAGCGCCTGTGCAAGGCCGGCACCTGCAATGCCGCTGGCGTGCCGGTGGAATTGCCCAAGCCGGCCACGTTCGAGGCTGCGGTCAAGCGCTGATGCGCAGGCAGCGCTGCAGCGATGGCAGGCGAGCCGGCGCATGATGCGGTCGACGCATCGCCGCTCGACCTGCCGGCCTGGCGTCGCCAACGCCGTGTGCGAGCACGCCCGCAAACGGCCGCCGTCCCCCGCTGTCGGTGTGGCGCTCAGATCGGCCGTCGCGGACCGATGCGGTAACCGCGCACGGCAGCACATTGCAGCCAAGGCTGCAGCTGCACGCCGTTGTTCGCGCTGTGGGACGCCGAGAACACTGGAATCGTCGCCGTGTCCCCTGCAGGCAACATCCCAGGCAGGCGACCGACCGACCGTCACGCAGCCGGGACGGCATCTACTCACCAGGCGCGCAGGATCCGCTGCGAGGTCGCGCCTGTGCTGACCGGTACCCCGCTGCTGCCAGCCACCCCGCCTGGCCCGGTGCTGCTGGCCTACAGCGGCGGGATGGATTCCAGCGTGCTGCTGCATCTGCTGGCGGCGGCGTCGCGCTATCGACACGCAGGTTTGCGCGCGCTGCATGTGCATCATGGGTTGCATGCCGATGCCGACGCCTGGGCGGCGCATTGCCAGCGCACGTGCGACGCGCTGCAGGTGCCGTTGCAGATCGTGCGGGTGCAGGTGGCACGCGACAGCGGGCTTGGGCTGGAAGCGGCAGCACGCAACGCGCGCCACGCGGCTTTCGCGCAGGCCCTCATTGCTGGCGAATGGCTGGCGCTGGCGCATCATCGCGACGACCAGGCGGAAACGTTCCTGCTGCGTGCGCTGCGCGCTTCCGGCCCCGAAGGCCTGGCGGCGATGCGCCCGCAGCGCCCGTTCGCCAGCGGCACGCTGTGGCGCCCGATGCTGGCGCATGCGCGCGCCGATCTGCTCGCCTACGCGCATGCGCACGGATTGCGCTGGATCGATGACCCCAGCAATGCCGATCCACACCACGACCGCAATTTCCTGCGCAGCCAGATCGTGCCGTTGCTGCAGCAACGCTGGCCGCAGGCGACCGACGCACTGGCGCGCAGTGCGCAACTGAGCGCCGATGCCAGTGCGTTGCTGCTGCAGCAAGACATGGCATTGCTGCCAGGTGTGATTACCGCCAGCGGCGCGCTGGATCTGCAAGCATTGCGCGCGCAACCCGTGGAACGAAGGGCACGGCTGTTACGCGCCTGGGTAAGTGCGGCGCACGCGCCGCCGCTGCCTGCGCACGGCGTGGCCGCGCTGGAACAGGAAATCGACAATCATGCTGCAGATCGGCATGCCTGCTTTGCGTGGCAGCAGGTAGAAGTACGCCGCTGGCGCCAGTGCCTGTTTCTGCATCGCGCCGCTGCGGCCTGGCCGTCTGACTGGCACGCGCAATGGGACGGCGCAGCGCCCCTGCAACTCCCCGACGGTGCGCAGTTGCGGTTGCTCGGCGCACCGGGCCTGCGCTTTGCGCAACCGCTGCTGGTGCGGGCCCGCCAGGGCGGCGAGCGCATCGTGCTGCCGCAGCGCAGGCATTCGCACCAACTCAAACATCTGCTGCAGGCGCTGGATCTGCCGCCGTGGGAACGCGGGCGCCTGCCGATCCTGTGGGAAGGCGCGCAGGTGCTCGCCGCCGGCGATTGCATCATTTCCGGCACCTTGAACGCATGGTTGCAGACCAATGCCGCATCGCTGCAGTGGCGCACGGCTGCCGATGCGAATTGACCCGCCTGCGCGCGCGCCGCACACTTTAGCGATGGCCAAGAAGTCCTTGAACGAAACGTCCCCGGTTGCCCGCTTCGAACAGTCGCTGGAAGAACTCGAGCAACTGGTACAGAAGATGGAAGTCGGCGACCTGAGCCTGGAGCAATCGCTCACGGCCTACGAACGCGGCATCGGGTTGTACCGTGATTGCCAGCAGGCGCTGGAACAGGCCGAACTGCGCGTGCGCTTGTTGACCGACCCCGCCCGCCCCGAGCTTGCCGAAGCCTTCGAACCGCCGTCGCTGGACGGCTGAGGTGAGCTCGGCGTTGTTCGACCGCTGGATCGCCCGTACCGAACGCAGCCTGGAGGCCGGCTTGCCGAGCGCCACGCATGCGCCGCAGCGCCTGCATGCAGCGATGCGTCACGCCGTGCTGGGCGGGGGCAAGCGCATGCGCCCGCTGCTGGTCTACGCAAGCGGCGCATTGTTCGGTGCCGCTGAGGATCAGCTCGACACGCCCGCGGTGGCAGTAGAGCTGATTCACGCTTATTCGCTGGTGCACGACGATTTACCGGCGATGGACGACGACGCGCTGCGACGCGGCCAGCCCACCGTGCATATCGCCTTTGACGAGGCCACCGCGATTCTGGCCGGCGATGCCTTGCAGACGCGCGCGTTCGAATTACTCGCCACTGCCCCTGCCAGCGCCGAACTGCGCGTGGGCTGGATGCAGAGCCTGGCCAACGCGGCGGGTGCGGCGGGCATGTGCGGCGGCCAGGCGCTGGATATCGATGCGACCGGGCAACTGCAATCGCTGCAGCACCTGCAACGCATGCATGCGCTCAAGACCGGCGCGTTGATCCGTGCAGCGGTACGGATGGGCGCACTGACCGGAGGCGCCGCGGCGGCCGACCAGCAGCGTCTGGACGAATTTGCCGACGCGCTAGGCCTGGCCTTCCAGGTGCGCGATGACATCCTGGATGTGGAATCGAGCTCGGCGCAGCTGGGCAAGACCGCCGGCAAGGACGCGGCGCAATCCAAATCCACCTACCCCGCCCTGCTGGGGATGGACGGCGCCAAGGCGAAGCTGGCCGAGCTGGCCGCGCGCATGCATGACGTCCTGCAGCCCTACGGGCAACCAGGCGAGACATTGGTCACCTTGGGCCGGTTTGCGGTGAACCGCGCGCACTAGGCGCCGTTGCCAACGCCGCTAAACCGCAGCAAGCGGGGACGGCCGATGCCGAATCGATCTGAAGTTCCTGCGTGTCGCAAAGACGCGCTGGTCGCTCGCGGCCACATCTCGACCATTGGCGACATAAATCAGACGCAAAGGGCATGATTTGCCCACTCCGTGCGCCAGCGCACGGTCAACGCCCGCAGCAGCAGCGGCCAACCAGCCAACTTGATCACACATTGTAACTTTTCTCGCGTGCATTTGTGTCAGCCATTGACACATCCGGAGCTGCAGCACGTGATCGACTTCACATTTAAAGCTGAATTGTCGACATCCGCGATATTTCGACACCGTTCATGTGTTCGATAGGAACAAAAATATTCGCAATTGAATAACTTGTCGCGTTCGCTCGTCCTGCCTAGGTTTGGCTTGCCCGCATCCGCGGACATCCCCCGATCACACGGAGAGTTACTGGTGAAAAACGTTTTTTTCGCATCGTTTGCAGCAGGCACGCTGGCCGTTGTTGGCGTCCTCGGATCGGCGCAGGCGCAGTCTGTGCGCGGCCCGGTTCCATTGACCATCGAACTGTCGCCAGTGGCCGACCAGGCCGGGCGTCATCAGGGCAAGATCGCCGTCACCGTCACCAATAACG
Source organism: Xanthomonas sp. D-36-1 (assembly GCF_017746155.1). Lineage (NCBI taxonomy): Bacteria > Pseudomonadati > Pseudomonadota > Gammaproteobacteria > Lysobacterales > Lysobacteraceae > Xanthomonas > Xanthomonas sp. D-36-1. The sequence goes on along the minus strand of NZ_JAGHWR010000015.1, from coordinate 13,421 downwards.
GCAGCCAGATCGCGCGCGTGCCGACCTATCAGCTGCCGTTGAAATCACTGGATAACGGCATTCTGGAAGTGAGCCGCGACGGCAAGCCAGTGGATTACACCGGGCGCCTGGTCAAGCGCGGCCTGCCCAAGGCCGCCGACTTCACCATCCTGCAGCCGGGTCAGAGCGTGAAGGGCGAGGTCGATCTGGCCGGCGCCTACGATCTGTCCACCAGCGGCAACTACTCCATCCAGGTGCGCTCGGCGCTGCAGTACGCCTCCTTTTCCGACGGCAGTCTGATGAAAGCGGCCAACGGCGAGCCGGCCGTGGCCACCAGCACCCCGCTCACCGTGTGGCTGGACGGCGTCAGCCGTGGGGTACAGCGCCAGCTTGCAGTCGGCCCGACCGCCGTGGTCAACGGCATCAACTACCTCAACTGCAGCACTACCCGCACCAGTCAGGCCGGCAGTGCAGTGACCGCCGCGCGCAATTACTCGCAGAACGCGCGCAACTACCTCAACGCCGGCAGCACTGGTGCGCGCTACACCACCTGGTTCGGCACCTATAACGCCTCGCGCTACAGCCGGGTGAGCTCGAACTTCGTCAACATCGATAATGCGCTGGACCAGAACAACGGCCAGATCACCATCAATTGCGGTTGCACCGAAAGTGCCTACGCGTACGTCTATGCCAACGCGCCTTACGAGATCTATGTCTGCAATGCGTTCTGGAGTGCATCGACCACCGGCACCGACTCCAAGGCCGGCACGCTGGTACACGAGATGAGTCACTTCACGGTCGTCGCCGGCACCCAGGACCGCGTCTATGGCCAGTCCGGCGCGCGCAGCCTGGCGATCAGCAACCCGGCGCAGGCCATCACCAATGCCGACAGCCATGAGTACTTCGCCGAAAACACCCCGGCGCAGAACTGATCGCTCCATCGCCTGAAACGACAAAGGCCCGGCATCGCTGCCGGGCCTTTGTCGTTTCCATTGCACCAGTTACTTGATCAGACGCAACGCGAACGGGTAACGGTAATGCTCGCCATTGTTGGCCTTGACTGCGGCCAGGATGCACAGCACCAGGTTGGCAATCCACACCAGCGTCGGCAGGAAGAACAGGATGCCGAACGAGACGATGGTCAGAATGACCGCTGCCACGGTGGCAATGAGCACGGTGATCTGGAAATTCAGCGCTTCCTTGGCTTGATCGGTCGCGAATGGCTTGGACGGGCTGGCGTCCTTGCTGATCAACCAGATCACCAAGGCACCGACGAACGAGGTCACGATGCCGAGCAGATGCGCGGCCAGCGCGAGCGTGCGCTCCTCCGACGGACTGCTGGTGCCGACCTGCGGCGGTGGTGGCGGTACGGCGTGCGATTCGAATTCGCTCATCATGTCTCCCCGTGCATGGTTGTGGTGCGGCGGACTATAGCAACGATTCAGCCAGCCACCAGTGCGGAAAGACACGGGCACGCGGTTTGCAGGTTCGAGCGGCTGCTCGTGAGGCGTGCGCCGACACAACAAGCCGCCGCTCGGACACCGGTGAAGCCGGTACAGCCGATGCCGCTCAGCTGTCGCCTGCCACCGTCATGCGGTTGATCAGCACCGAGCCGATCTTGACGTGCGAGCGCGGATCGACATCGCTGCCCACCGCTTCGATGCCGGCGAACATGTCGCGCAGATTGCCGGCGACGGTCAGGCCATCGACCGGATAGGCAATCACGCCATTCTCGATCCAGAAGCCACCGGCCCCGCGCGAATAGTCGCCGGTGACGGGATTGACGCCGTTGCCCATCAATTCGGTGACCAGCAGGCCGCGCGACATGCCGGCAATCATCGACGCCAGATCGCCTGCATTGGCGGTGACCTGCAGGTTGTGCACGCCGCCGGCATTGGCGGTGGTCTGCAGGCCCAGCTTGCGTGCCGAATAGCTGCCCAGCACATAGCGCTGCAGCACGCCGTCGGTGATCAGCGCCGAACGCCGCGTCGCCACGCCTTCGCCGTCGAAGGCGGCCGAGCGCAAACCGCGGCGCAGGTGCGGCAACTCTTCGATGTTGAACCAGTCCGGGAACAACTTGCTGCCGACGCTGTCGAGCAGGAAGCTGGCACGGCGATACAGCGCGCCGCCGGAAACCGCACCGAGCAGGTGGCCGACCAGCGAGCGCGCCACTTCCGGTGCGAACAGCACCGGCAACTGGCCGGTGGGCAGCGAACGCGGCTGCAAGCGCGCCACGGTACGCTCGGCGGCATGGCGGCCGATCGCGTCGGGCGCTCCCAGGTCCTCGCGTGCCAGCGCACTGCTGTACCAGCCGTCGCGCTGCATGCCGTCGCCCTGGCCGGCGATCAGCGCGCAGCTGATCGAATGATGGGTACCGCGCTCGCGGCCGATGAAGCCGTGCGAATTGGCGTACACCGACAGGCTGAGCCCGGTGCTGGCCGAGGCGCCGTCGGAGTTGCTGATGCGCGCATCGGCATCGCGTCCGGCGGTTTCGCAGGCCAGCGCCAGATCCACGGCGGTGTCGGCGTCCAGCGCCCACGGGTGCCAGCTATCCAGCTCGGGGAACTCGCGCGCCATCAACTCCGGGTCGGCCAGGCCGGCGGCCACGTCGTCCTCGGTGAAACGGGCGATCGCGCAGGCCTGCGCCACGGTGGACTCCAGGCTGGAATCCTGCAGGTCGGCGGTACTGGCACTGCCCTTGCGCTTGCCGAAGTAGACCGTGACCGCAATGCCACGATCGCGGGTGGATTCGACCGTCTCCACATCGCCCAGCCGCACATTGACGTCCAGGCCGCGCTCTTCGCTGCAGCTCACTTCGGCCTGCGTGGCGCCGGCCGCACGCGCGCGCTCGAGCAGGCGCTGGGAGATGTCGGTAAGCGCGTCCAGGCGCTGCAGGCTGTCGTCGGTGACGCGGATTTCGGAGGAGAGTGCGTTCAATGCTTTATCCTTGGAAACGCGGATCCGTCCGCGAAAGCCCGGCTGTCCATGACCGGAGTGTTTGAATTCGGTGCGGAGTTGTTCCGCCGACGCCCGGCCGTTCGAGGCCGGAGATGTTTATCAACCAAGTTTCGGGATGTGGTGGCAATGCGCGGACGCGATGAAGAGACCGGTGAATTTCGCGGCGCCAGCCGCAGCCAGCAGCGGCGCGAGGCGCTGGAGATTTTCGACCTGGGCGAAAAGCTGGTGGCGCTGACCCCGGCGCAGTTGGCCAAGTTGCCGGTGCCCGAATCGCTGATCCCGCATATCGAAGAGAGCAAGCGGATCACCTCGCATATCGCGCACAAGCGGCAACTGGCGTTTCTGGCCAAGCACATGCGCCGCGAGGACGAGCAGACCCTGGCCGCGATCCGCGATGCGCTGGACGCCAACAGCGACACCGCGCGCCGCGAAGTGGCGGCGATCCACCGGGTCGAGCGCTGGCGCGAACGCCTGCTCGCAGAAGGCGACGGGGCGCTGGCCGAACTGCTGGAAGCCTACCCGGCTGCCGACCGCCAGCAACTGCGTCAGCTGGTACGCAACGCGATCCACGAACGTGCCAAAAACAAGCCCCCGCGCGCCTACCGCGAACTGTTCCAGGTGCTGCGCGAGCTGTCCCAAGAGCAGGGATTGGAGAGTGGGGATTCGGGATTGGACGACGACCAGGATCCGGGAGACGACGAATAGGACCTGGCGGCCGCAGTCGTGGAGCCGCTCAACCAGCGCCTCCGCCGCAGCCAACCGCGGCAGCCAGCGTCCAACGTCAGCCGCCTGGGTAGGCGACACCTGAGCGCCGAGGACGCTGCGCGCCTCTACCGCCGCGCTTCCCGATGCTCTGACCTCCAATCGCGGTTCCGAGACCGACGCAGCACACGTCACGGCCACGTGCGCCCCGCTCCTGACCGTTACGAATCCCGAATCCCGATTCCCGATTCCCCGCATCTCAGGCCTGCGTTCCGCCAACCGTGATGCCGTCGATCAACAGCGACGGCTGACCGACGCCGACCGGCACGCTCTGCCCGTCCTTGCCGCAGACGCCCACGCCTTCGTCCAATGCCAGGTCGTTGCCGATCATGCGCACCTTCTGCATGGTCTCCGGGCCATTGCCGATCAGGGTGGCGCCCTTGACCGGCGCGGTGACCTTGCCGTCTTCGATCAGGTAGGCCTCGGTGGCCGAAAACACATATTTGCCGCTGGTGATGTCGACCTGGCCGCCACCGAAGTTCACCGCGTAGATGCCCTTCTTGACCGAGCGGATCATCTCTTCCGGGTCGTGCTGGCCAGCACGCATGTAGGTATTGGTCATGCGCGGCATGGTCAGGTGCGCGAACGATTCGCGGCGGCCGTTGCCGGTGGGCGCAACCCCCATCAGGCGCGCGTTGTGGCTGTCCTGCATGTAACCCACCAGCACGCCGTCTTCGATCAGCGTGGTGCACTGGCTGGGCGTGCCTTCGTCATCGATATTGAGCGAGCCGCGACGGCCGTCCAGGGTGCCGTCATCGACGATGGTCACGCCCGGCGAGGCCACGCGCTCGCCGATGCGCCCGGCGTAGACGCTGGTGCCCTTGCGGTTGAAGTCGCCTTCCAGGCCGTGCCCCACCGCCTCGTGCAACAGCACGCCGGGCCAGCCCGGGCCAAGCACCACCGGCATCACACCGGCCGGCGCCGGGATCGCGTCCAGATTCACCAGCGCCTGGCGCAGTGCTTCGCGCGCGAAGCCTTCCGGGCGGCCGTCGGCAAACAGGTCGGCATAGCCATAACGCCCGCCGCCGCCGGAATAACCGGATTCGCGCCGGCCGCCCTGTTCGACGATCACCTGCACATTCAAGCGCACCAGCGGGCGCACGTCCGCTGCCAGCACGCCGTCGCTGCGGGCGATCAGCACCGTGTCCACGCCGCCGGACAGGCTCACCATCACCTGCTTGACGCGCGGGTCGGCAGCGCGCAGGAACTGGTCGATCCGACGCAGCAGGTCCACCTTGGTGGCGCTGTCCATGTCGTCGATGGGATCGGTGGCCGGGTACAGCGCACGGCCATTGCCGCGCACCAGCGAGCGGGTGGATTGCGCGCCGCCCTCGCGCGAGATCGCGCGCGCGGACTGTGCAGCTTCGAGCAGCGCATCGCGATGGATATCGTCGGAATAGGCGAAGCCGGTTTTCTCGCCAGCGATTGCGCGCACGCCCACGCCTTGTTCGATGGAATGCGCACCGTCCTTGACGATGCCGTCTTCCACGCTCCAGCTCTCGCGCCGCGAATGCTGGAAATACAGATCGCCGAAGTCGATGCCCGGGCCCAGCAGGGCGCCGAAGGTGCGGTCGAGATGGCCGGCGTCCAGGCCGGAGGGGAGCAGCAGCCGGGTTTCGGCCAGAGTGAGAGCGTTATCTGTCATGTGGTCAGGATGGGGCCCGCGCGCCGGGGAGACAAGTCGTTCGGCTGAACATGCGCGCAGCTATCATCGCCAGCCAGTTCTTCACGATCGCCCGCGCATGAAGCTCATCGCCCACGTCCTGGACGGCCACACGCTGGACATCCGCCCTGCCCCGCACGAGCGCGCGTGGATGGACGCCACCGACCAGCGCTACGCCTACCGCTGCCTGCCGCTGGCGATCGCCAATGCGCACGGCTGGGAGCTGCTGTGCCAGTCCGGTTTCGAGGCCAGTTGGGACGGCAGCGACGCGCTGGCGGCGATTACCATCAGCGCCGATGCAGACACGCAGGCACCGGCGATCAGCCACTTCGGCTATGGCGTGCTGACCTTCCACGTACCGTGCCTGTTCCGCACCGATACCGGCATCGACCTGTTCGTCACCGGGCCCCTGAACCGGCCCAAGGACGGCATCGGCGCGCTCAGCGGCATGGTGGAAACCGACTGGAGCCCGCATACCTTCACCATGAACTGGCGCTTCACCCGGCCCGGGCGGGTGCGCTTCGAGGCGGGCGAGCCGTTCTGTCATCTGTTCCCGCTGCAGCGACAGTTGATCGAGCAGGTGCGGCCGCAGTGGAAGCCGCTGTCCGAAGCGCCGCAGCTGGCGCAGCAACACGCCGACTGGACCCAAAGCCGCACGCGCTTTCTCGATGACCTGCCCGATGCGCAATCGGCCGCGGCGCGCGACAAATGGCAGCGTGGCTACTTTCTTGGCGTGGCTGCACCCGCGCAGCCGCCAGTGCCGGGGCATCGGTCGCGACTGCGCTTGCCGATGTTTACCCGTGCCGGCAGCGAGGACACGCCCGCACAGTGAGGCCGACGGACTCCGTCAGCGCTGCGTCGGATCGGTCTTGCCGGACTTGCCGGAGGGTGCGGCCGGTTTGCTCGGCGGCCGCTCGCGCGCCTCGCGCTCCACCACGTCCACCTGCGGGTCTTTCCACGGCCCGGTGACGTGATAGGTCTTGGCACCGATGGCACCGAGCGGTTTGCCGAGCACTGCGTTGGCCGCTGCGCCGACGGCGGCACCCACCGGGCCACCGGCCACTGCGCCGACCACCGTCAGCAGGTTGCCGGCCTTGGGGTTCACGTCCACGGTCTGGTCGAAGGTCTGCGCGCGCAGGTCGGTCTGGCCGCGGATCGCGATGTCGGCAGCCGGGCCTTCGATGCGGATGGCATCGGTGCGCGCGAAGCCCTCGCCGAAGCGCACCTCGCCGGCCAGCTTGTTGAAGGCCAGACCCTTGGAGAAGAAATCGCGGAAGTCGAACATCAACCGGCGCGGCAGCTGCGCCACGCTCAGCAGGCCAAGCACGCGGCCGGCGCCCGGGTCCACTTCCAGCAACTGGCCGTTGCGCACATCGACCTTGAGGTTGCCGTCCAGCGACCCGAGCGCGAAACCGGTTGGTGAGCCCTGCCAGCCGGCGTTGAGCTCCAGTTGCCCTTCGCCGCCGCGCAGTTGGCCGCCCAGGGTGAGGTTCTGCAGCAGATTGCCCAGGTTGCGGCTGTCCACGCGCGCCGACAGGCGCGTGCTGGCCGCCTCGCCCTTGCCGCGCCAGGCCCCGGTGAGGCCGATGTTCTGATCGTCCGAGCGCAGCTGCAGCTGATCCACCTGCATGCCATCGGTGAGCCGGCTGCTGCGCAGGCTGGCCGCGCCGAAAGTCATCTTGCCGATCTGCAGATCGTCGATATCCAATGCCAGCGGGGGGATCGACACCGGGTCGAATTCGGCCACTGCACGACGCGCGGGCTCCGGCAACGCGCCTGCCAATGGGTCGCCAGGTTCGGGCGCTGCCGGTTCGGCAGACGCCTCCACCGGCTGCCAGTGCACAGTCTTCAACCTGCCCTGCACCGTTGCGCCGTCGGCATTTGGAACGGTGAGCTGGCCGGCCAGCGAGGGGCCGTCCAGCGTCACCGCCACGGTATCGCGGGTGGGGCGCAGACGCAGACGCGTCTGCGGGAACACCCCGCCGATCATCAGCAACCGGTCTGCCTGCACATCCACCTGCTGCAACGGCATCGGGTCTTTGCTGGGCACGGCCGGCTGGCCGGGCAACGGTGGCATGTCGGCGTCGCCGCTGCTGCCGCGCGCCAGGCTGATCCAGTCGATCGCATCCAGCGACGCGGCGCGGCCAGTGACCACCAGCCCGTTGGCGGGCGGCCGTTCGGTGACGGTATCGGTGCCCATCACCACACGCACGCCGGTCTGCGCGCCATGGCTGCTGGCCTTGAGCGCCACCAGCTTGCCGAACCCCACATCGATGTCGCCATCGCCCAGCGGCAGCGCAACCTTGACCCGGGTGTCCAGTGGCTCGCTGGCTGCCTTGTCCAACGGTGCGGGCAGATCCAGCGTGGTGCCGACCAGATTGGAGCGCAGCGTCAGTACCGCGTTCGCATCGGTCTGTCCCGGCTGCGGCAGCGGCACATCCACGCCCACCTGCCAGGGCGCACTGCCATGCACGTACGGGCGCAGCCATTCCATCTGGGGTGCACGATCGAACAGTTCCTTGGCATCCAGGGTGGCGCCAAGACGTGCTTCGAAGGCTTGCTTGGGGTCCTGCACCAACCCGCCAGCGCGCAACGACAATTCGCCGCTGCGGCCTTCGTGCTGCACGCTCAACCGCTCGGCGGCAAAGCCGGTGTCGCGATACTCGGCCTGCCCGCTGACCTGATCGAAGGCCAGATCCCAACGCGCGTCGGCCAGCCTGGCGCCCTGCAGGGCCACCGTGCCCTGCAGGTGCCCACCGACGCCATGCGTCCGCAAGGGACGCAGCAGGTCGAAGGTCACGGCGGCCGGACCGGATACGGTGAGATTGCGCAAGGTGTCGCCATAGCGCCGCTCCAGCGGACTCTTGCGCAGCATGCCGAGCAATTGCGCCGCATCGGCCTGCGTGGAGGCGCGGACGTAGAGTTCGGAGGTAGCAAAGCTGGGAATGCCCGCTTCCAGCTGCGCGATCGGGGTACCGGCAAGATCACCCTGCCCGTGCAGCGAGAAGCCGTTGCCGATGAAGCTCAGGTTGGCCTGGACCTGCTCCATCGCCGGCCAGTCCGGCTGGAAGCGGATCACGCCATCGCGGATCTGCCCGAACGCTTCGAAGCGCCCGTCGTTGTTGTCGAACGGCCAATCGTCCAGATCGCCGCTGACCAGGCCAGTGCCGCCGGTGACGGTGCCGCCGGCTACGGCCATGTCGAGCCAGTCGATGGCGGCCTGGCTCATCTTGGAGCGGATCCAGAACTTGCGCGCCACCGGCAGCGCCACATCGTCCAGCTGGGCCGCCAGCTGCATGCGCGGGCGGCTGCCATCGCCCTGGAACCACAGCCCGCCACGCACGTTGGCGCCGTAATCCTTGCCCTGCACACGCAGCGCCGGGGTGGCGACCTGCCAGCCAGCGCCTTCGCGCCAGCCGACGATCTTGCCGGCCAGTTGGATCTCGTGCACCACGCCAAAGCCGGTCGGCCAATCGAAACGCAGCGTGGCGTCGGGTGCGGGGTCCAGCTCGACGCCCTGCGCATCGCCATCGATGGTGCCGCGCAGGCCACTGATGCCAGGCGCATTGCCCACCGGCAAAAACCCCAGCTCTTCGATCTGGCCCTGCGCGCGCAGTGCGCCGCCCGGCTCGCCGGCGACCCGCAGGTCGGCCACGCGCAGCTGCGGTTTGGACAGGCTCAGCCAGCGCCGCAAGGCCGGCGACAACTGCTCGCTCAGGGCGGCCGCTGCGATCAGGCCCGAGGCATCCACATGCCTGCCCATCACCGCGTAGCGGCGCCCGCCGGCAATGCTCAGCCCGTCCAGGTGCTGCAGTTGCGCCGCCTGGCCCAGGCGCAGTAGCGGCGCGTCCACGCGCCAGCCGCCATCGATGGTCTGCCAGCGCGCACGCGCCTGCAGCCGTTCCCAGGTGAGCGTGCGCCGCGCGGTCTCGTCCGGCAGCGCGGCCCCGGACAGGCGTAGCTGCTGCAAGTCGACATCCACGCTCACCGCAGCGATCCGGCGTGCGCGCAGTTGCGCCCAGGCCTGCAAGCGCCCCCCACCGCCATCCACGCGCATGCCGCCGAACTGCAGCAACGACGCCCAGGTGGACAGGTCGGCCGGATCGGCTTGCACATAGGCGCTGCCGTCGCCGCTGTCGCGATCGAATTCCAGCACCGCCGTCAGCGGCGCGCGCTTGAGATCGATCCAGCTACGGCTGCCCACTTTCACGGTCGAGCCGCTGACGCGCAGGCGCAGGTCGATGCGCGGCAGCGTGGTGTCCAGGCCGATCGAAGGCGCGGCCACATGCAGGCGCGCTTCGGCCAGCTGGATCTCGCCAAGCCGGCGCAGCGCATCCAGCGGATCGGAGTTCCCGCCGCTGGGCATGCCCTGGACCGACCACACGCCGTCGTCGCTCCGCTGCAAGGTCAGCGCCAGGCCACGCAGGCGTATTTCGGTCAGCGAATGGCCCGGCAGCAACCCGGCGTACATCGCCAGCAGCACCTCGGCCTGGCCAATGCGCACCTCGCCGTGCGGACCGATGCGCAACCCATCCAGCCGCAGCAGCGGACCGCGCCGGGTCCATTCGGTTTGCAGCCGATCGAACGCAATCGGCTGACCGGCACGCTGGCTCAGCCACTGCGCAATCTGCTGCGGATGTTCCTCGGCCAACGGCAGCGCCTGGCTGGCCGCGCCCACCAGCAACGCGACCGCCACCAGCGCAAGCGCGCAGGCAGTGATCGCATAGCGGCGAAACAGACGGAGACGGCGGCGCAGCGGGGTGGGCATCAGGAGCGGGGATTGGGCATTGGGGATTCGGGATTGGTTACAGCGTGTCCGAGCACGGTAACGTCAACGCTCCTGCTGGCCGCACATCATGACGGGGCCGGCTTTTACAAATCCCGAATCCCGAATCCCGAATCCCCGACTCACAGCAACACCACATCGAACTGCTCCTGCAGATACTGGTCGTCGGACTGGAAGCGGATGCTCTTGCCGAGGAACTCCTCCAGCTCGGCGACGGCTGCCGATTCCTCATCGGTGATGCGCGCGACCACCTTGGACGAGGCGATCACCAGCAGGCGCGCGGCATCGAACTGGCGCACGGCGCGGGTGATCTCGCGGAAGATTTCGTAGGTCACCGTTTCGGCGGTCTTGATGGTGCCTCGTCCGCCGCACTGGCCGCAGGTTTCCGAGAGCTGGCGCTCCAGGCTTTCGACGGTGCGCTTGCGGGTCATCTCCACCAGGCCCAACGGCGAGAACTCGTACACGGTGGTCTTGGCGTGATCGCGCGCCAGCGCTTTCTCCAAGGTGCGCAGCACCTGCCGGCGGTGCTCGGGGTCGTCCATGTCGATGAAGTCGATGATGATGATGCCGCCCAGGTTGCGCAGGCGCAGTTGCCGCGCCACCGCCTGCGCGGCTTCCAGGTTGGTGCGGAAGACGGTTTCTTCGAGATTGCGCTGACCGACGAACGAGCCGGTATTGACGTCGATGGTGGTCATCGCCTCGGTCTGGTCGATCACCAGATAGCCGCCGGATTTGAGCGGCACCTGCTTGTTCAGCGCGCGCCCGATTTCGTCCTCGACGCCGTACAGGTCGAAGATCGGGCGGTCGCCGGTGTACAGCTCCAGCCGCTCGGCCAGCACCGGCATGTACTTGGCCACGAAGGCCTGCAGTTGCACGAAGGTCTCGTTGGAATCGACCTTGACCTTTTCCACGTCGCGGCGGATCAGGTCGCGCACCGCACGCAGCGGCAGGCTCAGGTCTTCGTAGATGATGCTGCACGGCGGCGCTTCGCGGCCGCGGCGCTCCACCACGTTCCAGACCCGCGACAGGTAGGCGATGTCCTCGGCCAGTGCCTCGGCCGGCTGGCCTTCGGCATTGGTGCGGATGATGTAGCCGAAGCCGCCATGCTGGGCCGAGACCTCGCTGACGATGGTCTTCAGGCGCAGCCGCTCGGCTTCGTCTTCGATGCGCGCCGACACCCCAACGACCTTGGACTGCGGCAGCAGCACCAGATAGCGCGAAGGAATGCTGATCTGCGTGGTCAACCGCGCACCCTTGGTGCCGATCGGATCCTTGACCACCTGCACCACGATCTCCTGGCCGTCGCGCAGCAGCTCCACGATCGGCACCGACGCCGGCGGCGGCGGCGGGATCGGGGTCTCTTCGGTATCGACCACGCTGGCCGGCGCCGGTGCCAGACGGACCACGTCATTGGCGTGCAGGAACGCGGCACGCTCCAGCCCCACTTCGACGAAGGCAGCCTGCATGCCCGGCATCACCCGCTGCACCTTGCCCTTGTAGATATTGCCCACCCCCCCCCGCCGCCAGCCGCGCTCGATATGCAACTCCTGCAGCATGCCGTTCTCGATCACCGCCACACGGGTCTCGCGCGGGGTGACGTTGACCAAAATCTCTTCCGACATCTAATGCGCTCCGAAGGCTGTGAGCAATTGCGAGGTGTGGTGCAGCGGCAATCCCATCACGCCGGAATAGCTTCCGGACAGATGGCGGATGAAGCGTTCGGCGCGGCCCTGAATCGCATAGGCGCCGGCCGTGCCCATCGGCTCGCCGCAGGCGACGTAGGCGGCGATCTGCGCCTCATCGAGGGTGTCGAAGGTGACCTGCGACACCACCAATGCCTGCGCCGGCGCGCGCTGCGCGCAGACTAGAACCACCGCCGTGAGCACCTGGTGGGTGCGCCCGGACAACTCACGCAGCATGGCGATGGCATCGTCCACATCGAGCGGCTTGCCGAACACCCGCTCGCCCAGCACCACTTCGGTATCGGAACCCAGCACGATGGCGTCGGGGTCGGCGGCCTGTACCAGCGCCAGCCCGGCGTGGGCCTTCTCCAACGCGACGCGCTGCACGTACTGGTCGGGCGATTCATCGGCTGCGCGCAGCTCGGGCACATCCAGTTGCAATGTCTGGAACGGCACATCCAGGCGTTGCAGGAGTTCTTGTCGGCGCGGCGAACGGGAAGCGAGATAGAGCATCCGTCCAGCATACCTGTTGCCCGCACTCGCCCGCTTGCCTGGTGAACGCGCACACCGTTGCCGACGGCGTGGTCGTGCTCGACTCACAACATATTCATCGACCTGCCAACACGCTCGCCACACAGACAAGGAGATCTCATGCGTACCCATCTCAAGCCGTTGTTGCTGGCCCTGTCCATCGCTGCCGGAACCGCCATGACTGCCCACGCCCAACCTGCGTCGAGCTATACCATTCCCAGCGACGGCACCCTGCTCAACGTGTCGGCCGAGGCCGAGGCCAAGCGTGTGCCGGACATCGCCACGCTCTCTGCCGGGGTGGTCACCCAGGCCGCCGACGGCAATGCCGCCATGCGCCAGAATGCCGAGCAGATGAGCAAGGTCATGGCCGCCGTCAAGGCCGCCGGCATCGCCGACAAAGACGTGCAAACCAGCGGCATCAATCTAAGCCCGCAGTACACCTACAAAGAGAACGAAGCGCCCAGGATCAACGGCTACCAGGCCAGCAACACGGTCAGCCTCAAGGTGCGCGACATCACGCGCCTGGGCAAGGTGCTGGACGCCCTGGTCGCGCAAGGCGCCAACGACATCAACGGCCCCAGTTTTTCGATCGACCAACCCGAGCCGGTCTACGACGAAGCCCGCATTGCCGCACTGAAGAAGGCCCAGGCGCGCGCCGACACTTATGCAAAATCGCTTGGGCTGAAGGTGCGCCGCATCGTCAGCATCTCCGAGGGCCGCAGCGGCGGCGCGGTCCGCCCGATGATGATGGCCGCCTCGATGCGCTCGGCCAAGGCCGAGATGGACACCCCGGTCGCCCCCGGCGAGAGCACCTTGTCGATCAACCTGGATGTGACGTTCGAACTGGGGCGCTGACCGGGTAGCCCTTCAAGCCCCACGTGTTGCGTTTGCACTGCCCTCCTCGGAGGGCAGTGTCGTTTGCACGCTTGGTAGAGCGCGCTTCACTTCTGGCCGCCGCCAGTTGCTGGTAATCATCAGTGACTGGCGGCCAGCCAGATTTCCCTAAGGAAACTCTGAACAATCCGTCCTGATCTGCCACAATCGATCATCGACCCGAGTA
>NZ_JAGHWR010000014.1:0-47369 GCF_017746155.1 Xanthomonas sp. D-36-1 | reverse complement strand
CTGCCGGCGATGGGGAGCGTGCGTCTGTGAACCGGGAAATTCCCGCGGAAAGCGCCAGAAATGGCGAAATTCCGAAGTTCCAAAAGCCACTCTTCGGAACGACGCCACCTTCCGCCCTGTCAGGTCTCGTTGTTCAGACCTTCCCTAGGCAAGATGTTGCAACGTATGTCGATGATGCGGGCGCCAGGCCGACAGGTGACATCGGGCAATGCAGTCGCGCTCGGTCAGATTTCCACTGGCTAGGCGGTACGGTCGGCGTCCACCAAGGGGTTTAACTCGGGATCCAGTGCGACGCGTTCGTCGAAGACAAAGCAGCGGCCGTCGTAGCCTTCGCCGCCGACCTCTTCGAAGTAGCCCAGGATTCCGCCCTCCAGTTGCAGCACGTTGTCCATGCCATCGGCCTGCATCCACAGCGCGGCCTTTTCGCAACGGATGCCACCGGTGCAGAAGCTGACCACCGTGGCATCGGCCAAGGCAGCACGATGCACCTCCAGCGCGCCAGGCAAGTCGGTGAACTTGTCGATCGGCAGCGTCAACGCACCCTGGAAGGTTCCGTATCTCACTTCCTGCGCATTGCGCGTGTCCAGCAACACCAACGGGCGGCCGCGATCATCCTGCCCGTTACGCAGCCAATTGCGCAGCACGGCAGGCGTCACCGAAGGCGCACGACCTTGCAGCGGCGATGCATCGTCGCGCCGAAAACTGATGATCTCCGGCTTGATCTTGACCTTGAGCCGCGCAAACGGCTGATGCTTGCTTTCGCTGTACTTGATGCGCATCTGCGCAAACCGCGTATCGGACTGCAGCCAGGTATAGAACCCGCCGATCTGCTCGGCAGCGCCTGCCAGAAATAGGTTGATGCCCTCTTCGGCCACCAGCACCGATCCTTTCAGCGCGTGCTGTTCGGCCTGCGCAAGCACGCTGGTGGCAAGTGTCTGCGGATCCTGGATGGTGGCGAACTGGTAGGCGGCGGTATTGGTAATCATGCGGCTATTTTAGAGCCGCGGGCAGCCCCTAGCGAGCGCTGTGAGCGGGGCGCCCAACGCGGTGCAGCAGCGAGCCTGCAACCGCGTGCTGCTTCGCACTCAGCCGCGCAACAGCACAAACGGCAGCAACACCAGCGAGGCGACGATCAGCATGCCGATCAGCGTCACGATCACGAACACCGGTCGCCTGCGCAGCAATGCGCCAAAGGTCTCCGCAGTGCCGGCTGCAAGTTCTTCCTGTCGCTGGGCACGCGCAATCGCGCCGCGCTGCGCCTGGTAGGCATCCATCGCCGCCTTGGCGCGTGGATAGTCGGCATCGTCGCCAAGCCAGATACCGCCAGCGGAAATCCCCCAGTTGCTGGGGCGCGTTTCGTAGATCTGCACGCCCTGCTCGCGCATCAGCGCCCGCACCTCGTCGGCTTCGTCGTCGGGGACATTGCGCAGATTGAGCAGTAGCTTGGCCATGCCGCGATGATACCGGGAGCCAGGTGCGATAATGGCCGTCTTTCTTCATGGACCCTGCCATGCGCCTTTTGTTGACGCTCGTCGCCGCCTTGTTGCTCGCAAGCTGCGCACCTGCCCTGCCGCCCTCCGGCGGCACCATCGCCAGTTTCGAACGGATCGACCGCAACGTGGGGACCGGCGCAGAGGCCACACCGGGCGCAATGGTCACCGTGCACTACACCGGCTGGCTGTACGACGAAAAAGCCGCCGACAAACATGGCAAGAAGTTCGACAGCTCGCTGGATCGCGCCGAGCCGTTCCAATTCGTATTAGGTGGCCACCAGGTCATCCGCGGCTGGGACGACGGCGTGGCCGGCATGCGTGTCGGCGGTAAGCGCACCTTGATGATCCCGCCCGATTACGGCTACGGCGACAACGGCGCCGGTGGCGTGATACCGCCTGGTGCATCGCTGGTGTTTGATGTTGAATTGCTGGGCGTGCAGCCGCGTTGAGTGCCTGACGATGACTGATCTGAGCAGGCAGCGGCTGGCAGTGATCGGCGGTGGGCCGGCCGGTTTGATGGCGGCGGAAGTGGCCTGTGCGGCGGGCCTGGCAGTGGATCTGTACGAGGCAAAGGGTTCGGTGGGACGCAAGTTCCTGATCGCTGGCAAAGGCGGCTTGAATCTCACGCATTCCGATTCGATGCCGCTGTTTGCGCAACGCTATCGCGACCGTCAACAACCGGTTTCCGCATGGTTGCAGGACTTCGATGCTGATGCGCTGCGCGATTGGGCGCGAGAGCTCGGTGTCGAGACCTACGTCGGCAGTTCCGGCCGTGTCTTTCCGATGGACCGCAAGGCGGCCCCCCTGCTGCGTGGCTGGGTGCGTCGGCTCAAGGAACAGGGCGTCGTGTTTCATGTGCAGCACCGTTGGCTGGGCTGGTCTGAAAACGGCGCACTCCGTTTCGACGCCCCCACCGGCACGGTGGAGTGCAGTGCAGAGGCAGTCGTGCTGGCGCTTGGTGGCGGCAGCTGGCCGCAGCTCGGTTCCGACGGGCAGTGGCAAGCCTCATTGCAGCAATGCGGGATCGCGGTAGCGCCCCTGGTTCCGGCCAACTGCGGCTTCGATATCGATTGGAGCGCGCACTTCGTGCAGCGTCATGCAGGTGCGCCGCTGAAACCGGTCGTTGCGCACTGGCAGGACAGCAACGGCATGCAGCATGCATTGCAGGGCGAATGCGTGGCCACAGCGAACGGCATCGAGGGCAGCTTGATCTATGCCTTGGCCGCGGACCTGCGCGAGCAGATCGATGCGCACGGCGTCGCCGAACTCGTGCTGGATCTGATTCCCGGTCGCTCGCTCGAACGCGTGCATGCCGAACTGGCCCAACCGCGCAAGGGACGCAGTTTCAGCGAGCATCTGCGCCGCCAGGTCGGCATCGATGGCGTCAAGGCGGCTCTCCTCTACGAAGAACTCGGCAAGCAGGCGGGCGACGCTGTCGCGTTGGTCGCACGCACGCTCAAGCAGTTGCCGCTGCGCCTGTTGCGGCCACGTCCGCTCGCCGAAGCGATCAGTTCGGCGGGCGGCGTACGACTGGAAGCGCTGGACGACCAGCTGATGGCACTCGCGCAACCTGGCGTGTTTTGCGCTGGCGAAATGCTCGATTGGGAAGCGCCAACCGGCGGCTATCTGCTCACCGCCTGTTTCGCCAGCGGCCGACGCGCCGCACGCGGCGCTGTGCAGTGGCTAGCGCAGCGCGACGTACGCGCTGCTACAGGCGATCGCTGACTGCCGCACGCGGCCACACCGATTTGACGTCGTACACCACCGCGCCCGGTTTGCCGAGCGCGGCGATCCGCTCCACGTCGTAGTCGCGATACTGCGCGTGCGCCACCGCCAGCACTACGGCATCGTAGGCGCCGTCTTCCGGCATCTCGCTTAAGTGCACACCGCCGTGCTGCAGCGCTTCAGCCGGGTCTGCCCACGGGTCGCAGGTGTCCACCTGCACGCCGGCGGCCTGCAGCAACTGCACCAATTCCAGGGCGCGGCTGTTGCGCAGATCCGGGCAGTTCTCCTTGAACGTCGCGCCCAGCACCAGCACCCTCGCCTGCGCAAGCGCGACGCCACGCATGGCCAGCATGCCGCACACGCGCTCGGCCACATGTCGGCCGACACGATTATTGACCTGCCGCGCGGTGTGGATCAGGTCCGGGTGATAGCCCACGCTTTCGGATTTGTGCATCAGGTAGTACGGATCCACCCCGATGCAATGCCCACCGACCAGGCCAGGGCGAAACGGCAGGAAATTCCACTTGGTTCCTGCGGCATCGAGCACATCGAGGGTGTCGATTCCCAACTTGTCGAAAATCAACGCCAACTCGTTGACCAGCGCGATATTGACGTCGCGCTGGATGTTTTCGACCACCTTTGCCGCTTCGGCCACGCGCATCGACGGAGCGCGCCAGGTACCGGCAGTGATGATGCTGGTGTATAGCGCATCGACGGCATCGGCGGCGTCTGCCGTCGAGCCCGAGGTGATCTTGCGGATATCACGCAGACGCCGCTGGCGATCGCCGGGATTGACGCGCTCGGGGCTGTAGCCGCAAAAGAAGTCGTGGTTGAAACGCAGCCCGGAGGTTGCTTCGAGCAAGGGCACGCAAACTTCTTCAGTGGTTCCTGGATAAACCGTGGATTCGTAGATCACCAGATCGCCGGGTTTGAGTACGGCGGCGATCAAGGCCGTGGCGCTACGCAACGGCTCCAGATCCGGTTGCTCGAAGCTATCGATCGGCGTCGGCACGGTCACGATGAAAATGCGACACGCAGCCAGATCCGCGGCGTTTGCGCTGTAGCGCAGACGCGTTGCGGCACCCAATTCGGCATCGTCCAGTTCCAGCGTGACATCGTGGCCGTCACGCAGTTGCGCAACGCGCTGCGCATCGATGTCGAAGCCCAAAGTGTCGCGTTGCTCCCCGAATCCAACCGCCAATGGCAGGCCGACGTAACCTAAGCCGATGACGGCGATGCGCCCCTGTGCGAGGGCGAGAAGCGTGGTGCCGGACATGCGGTTCCTTGGAATGGTGCGCAGCCGGTGGCGACGCGCTATGCGGCGGCAGCATAACGCAGGCCGCAGGAGCCAGGCAGTGCAGGAAGTACGCTGCAAAGATTCACAATCGCCGCGCAATCAGGCACGCTATCGCCATGCCCGGGTGGCGAAATTGGTAGACGCAAGGGACTTAAAATCCCTCAGCCGCAAGGCTATGCGGGTTCGACCCCCGCCCCGGGCACGCATTTATCAGGTAATCGAGTCGGCGCAATCGTGTTCGCGCCGCGCGACGCTTACCTGCTGATGTCCACGCATGATCATTCGCACCGTGCGGCCAATGTGGTGGTCACCCGAGCTCAGATTGCGTCTTCGATTCCCGCGTGCATTCGACCGCCTGTGTCCAAAGCGCCCAGGCACATATGTGCGCGCACCGGAACAGGCATTCATTATCGGACACCGCAGCGCCACTGCTCGTATTTAGCGGCAGCCGCTTAATGCGTGAACGTCCCCGGCCAATAACATGCGACAAATAAAAACCCTGGATATCGAGCGATATCCAGGGTTCGAATTTGGAGCGGGAAACGAGACTCGAACTCGCGACCTCAACCTTGGCAAGGTTGCGCTCTACCAACTGAGCTATTCCCGCGTGGAGCAAAATTGTACAGCGTATTACTTCGTTGCGCTAGCCCTGTCGTCGTTATCGATGGCAGGAATACCGCATGCGATGTGGAGGCCTGGGCCGGAATTGAACCGGCGTACGCGGATTTGCAGTCCGCTGCATAACCACTCTACCACCAGGCCGAAACATCAAACCCAAGGCATCCTGCCTTGAAACAACGAGACCCCTGACGCGGGGTCCTGTCTACATCTGGAGCGGGAAACGAGACTCGAACTCGCGACCTCAACCTTGGCAAGGTTGCGCTCTACCAACTGAGCTATTCCCGCTTGGGAGGCGAAATTCTACAGTGAACAGGATAGCTGTCAACTGTTGCTTTCGATTTTTTTCGGCTTGTTGCTGATCGCTGCTTTCTCGTCGGCGCGCAGGCTTGGCCATGCGGCCTGCAGATACTGAAACCCTGACCACAGCGTCAGCAAGGCCGCAATGGCTAGCGTCCAGTAGCCCGCACGAAAAATCAGGTTGCCCAGCCAGATTTCATGCGTGGGCATCTGCCCTGGGGTGACCGAATACAACAGGCACAGCAACGCCACCATTTGTGCCGTGGTTTTGATCTTGCCGATTGCCGCCACGCGCACCTTGGCACGCTGGCCGATCTCGGCCATCCATTCACGGAGTGCAGAGACGGCAATCTCGCGTCCGACGATGACTGCAGCCCAGAACGCCATCCACGGCGTGGGATGGCCCTGCACAATCAGGAACAGCGCCACCGCGACCATCAACTTGTCGGCGACCGGGTCCAGAAATGCGCCGAATGCGGAATATTGGTGATAACGCCGCGCGACCCAGCCATCCAGCCAGTCGGTGATGGCGGCCAGCGCAAACACGCCGGCGGACGCGAAGTTCGTCCACGTGTAGGGCAGGTAGAACACCACGACCAACACCGGGATCATAACGATCCTCAGCAGTGTCAGCCACGTGGGGATGGTCAACTTCATTGCGGACTTGCCTCGCCTGCCGCATCGGGAAGCGCCAGCCCGTGCAGGTTAGCGTAGATTCGCGCGGCAAGTGCGGCATTGACCCCCTCCACCCGCGCAATCTCGGCCTCGCCAGCGGCCTTGAGCCCGACCAGTCCTCCGAAATGCTTGAGCAGGCTCGCGCGGCGCCGAGGGCCGATGCCGGGGATATCCTCGAGCTTGCTGGTCATGCGCGCCTTCTGGCGGCGCCCACGGTGGCCGGTGATCGCAAAGCGGTGCGCTTCGTCACGCACTTGCTGGATGAATTGCAGCGCAGGCGAGGCCGCGCCCGGCCTTAGCTCGCGCCCGTCGGCCATGATCAACGCTTCGTGCCCTGCCCGGCGCTCTTCGCCCTTGGCCACGCCGACCAGCAACACGTTCTCGACCCCAAGATCGGCCAGCGCGGCCTGGGCCTGCGCCAGCTGGCCTGCGCCACCGTCGATCAGCAGCACGTCGGGCAGCACGCCGTTCTCTTCCACGGCGCGACGGAAACGGCGCTCGATCGCCTGCCGCATGGCTGCGTAGTCGTCGCCCGGCGTGATGCCGGAAATATTGAAGCGCCGGTACTGGCCACGCACCGGGCCGCTGGCGTCGAATACCACGCACGAGGCGACGGTCGCCTCGCCCATGGTGTGACTGATGTCGAAACACTCCACGCGCTTGACCGGCTCGGCAAGTCCAAGCATCTCGCGCAAGGCTTCGCTGCGTGCATGCTGCGCGCTCTGGCTGGTGAGCTCGGTGACCAGGGTCAGCTGCGCATTGCGCGTGGCCAGCAGCAGATAGCCGGCACGCTCGCCGCGCACGTTCCACTTCAGTGCCACCTTGTGCTCGGCGGCCGTACTGAGCGCGGCTTCGATCAGCTCGGCTTCCGGGATCTCGCGGTCGAGCAGGATTTCGCGCGGAGGAGAGTGCTCGGCGTAGTACTGCGATACGAACGCGCCAAGAATTTCGTCGGCACTGTCTTCCCCGTTGGTCTTTGGAAAGAACGAGCGCGTGCCGAGATTGCGGCCATCGCGAAAACTCAGCAACAGGACGCAGGCCTGGCTGGATTGCGTGGCGCAGGCCAGCACGTCCAGGTCCGCTGCACGGCCATCGACGTATTGACGGTTCTGCATGCTGCGCAGCGACGAGAGCAAATCGCGCAAACGCGCGGCGCGCTCGAATTCCAGCGCCTCGCTGGCCTGCTGCATCGAGTGCATGATCTCTTCGCCGAGCTGATCGCTCTTGCCTTCGAGAAACATGGTGGCGCGGCGCACCGATTCGGCGTAATCCGAAGGCGCCACCAAATCCACGCACGGTCCGCTGCAACGCCCGATCTGGTATTGCAGGCATGGCCGCGAACGGTTGCGGAACACGCTGTCCTCGCAACTGCGCAGCTTGAAGAGCTTATGCATCAGGCTCAGCGTTTCGCGTACACCGGTGACGCCCGTGTAAGGGCCGAAATAACGCCCTTGCACCGCACGCGGGCCGCGGTGCAAGGCAATACGAGGCCATTGTTCGCGCGTCAGCAACACGTATGGGTAGCTTTTGTCGTCGCGCAACGAAACGTTGTAGCGCGGCGACAGCGATTTGATCAGCTGGTTTTCCAGCAGTAGCGCTTCGGCTTCGCTGCGGGTGACGGTGACGTCCATGCGCGCGACCTGCGACAGCATCGAGGTCAACCGGGCGTTCTTCGGCGTCCCGTTGAAATAACTTCCCACACGCTTGCGCAACGCGCCCGCCTTGCCGACGTACAACAAGGTGTCGTCGCCCGCATACATGCGATAGACGCCAGGCGCGGTGCTCAGTTGCGCAGCAAACGCTTTTCCATCGAAATCGTTTTGGGGCCTTACGCTCATTCGTCTATCGAAACATCACTCAGTGCGCCGCTTGCAAGGTCGTACCGCAAGATGGCATGTGCATCGGTTTCTGCGATCCAGACCGCACCGGCGGTGACCGCCAGACCGGCCGGACCATGCAGACGACGCGGCAGCGTCACCGTGGTCAATTCGCCACCGCCCAGGCGCAGGCAGCGCAGGCAGCCATTGCCGGTGTCGGCGATCCACAGCAGCGGCGAATCGGCCGCCAGTGCAATGGCCTGTGGGAACTGCAGACGCGCCGTGCTGCGTGGGCCGTCCTGATCCCCAAACTGCCAGGTGCCCTGCCCGCCCACCAAGGTCTGCACCAGATCGCCGCGCAGTTGCATGGTGCGGATCGACGAGCCCAGCCCGTCGCAGACATAGGCCACTTGCTGCACCGACGCCAAGCCTGCCGGCTGTGCGAAAGCAGCGAGATGGCCACTGCCGTCGCGAATTTCAAGGGCACCGGTGCCTGCGCGCGCGGTCAGCGCGGCGCGGCCCAGGTGATAACTCCAGATCCGGTTATCGCCGGCCATGGCGATCAACACCTGGTTGTCGGCGATGGCCAGACCTTGCGGGTAGTTCAGCGCAGAGCCACCGGGCGACGCCAACGGGCCTTCGACCGGCTCGCCGGAACGACCGGTGCCGCACAAGGTATCCACCTGCCCGCTGCGCAGGTTGATACGACGCAGCGCATGGTTGCCGGTATCGGCGACATACAGCTGATCGCGTTCCAACGCCAAACCTTGCGGCCGCCGAAATGCTGCTTCGCCGACACCGCCGTCGATGAGATCAGCATTGCCATGCCCGAACTGGCGCAGCACGCGCCCGCTGTGCGTGCACTCGAGCACGCGGTGGTGGCCGGTATCGGCGACGTACAGCCGGTCTTCGGTCGCCGCCAAACCAGTAGGAAAACGCAACGCCAGATGCGGCTCGGGCTCGCGCTCGGCCACGCCGTGCAGGTCGGCGTCAGACGGGGGCGGCTGGCCTTCGCACAGGGCAGTCAGGGCCTTGTCCAGATCGCCGGTGACGCCCACCAGGCGCTGCCGCTCGCGGCCATAGGCATCCAGCAGCACCAGCGTGGGCCAGGCTTCGATACCGAAGCGGCGCCAGGTTTCCCAGTCCTTGTCGAGCAGGATCGGCGCACTCACGCCGTGTCCGCGCAGTTGTTTAAGCGAGCGTTGCGGCAGCCGTTCGCTGTCGAAACGCGGCACCTGTACCACGATCACCTGGAGCCGGCCAGGGCTGCGCGCCTGCCAGTGGGCAAGCTCGGCCAGGCGTTCTGCGCACCACACCGAGCTGGCGTTGACGAACGCCAGCACCAGCGCACGCCCGCGATGCTCCTGCAAGGTGGAGGGCCTGGCATTGAGCCAGGTGGGAAATTCCGGCAGTTCCTGGGTGAGCTGGGCGTTCATGTGGTGATTATGCCCAAGCGCGATTAGCCGCGGGTGAGTCTGGCTACGGTGAGGCGCGCGGCAGTGTCGACCAGCTGCCATACCTGCTCGAAGTCATTCATGCTGCCGGTATACGGGTCGGGGATTTCATCGCGCGCGTCGATGCCGGCCCAGGGCAGCCACAAGGCGAGCTTGTCGCGCTGCGCTGCCGGGGCCAGCCGCTGCAGATCGCGCAGGTTGTTGCCGTCTGCGCATAGCAGCCAATCGAAATGCTCGACATCCGAGTGCTTCACCTGGCGCGCGCGAAGACCCGAAATATCCACGCCGTGACCGCCCGCGCAGCGGATCGCGCGCGGGTCCGGCGGATCGCCGGCATGCCAATCGCCGGTCCCGGCCGAATCGACCTCGATGCGCCGCGACAGCCGTGCCTTGTCCAGTTGCGCACGCAAGGCACCCTCGCCCATCTGTGACCGGCAGATATTGCCCAGGCAGACGATCAGCACCTTCATGCCGAAGCCACCCGCATCTGCGCGCGAACGAGATCGTCCGCGGTATCGATGCCCGGCGGAAACGGCTCAGGCGTCACCGCCACGGCGATGCGATAGCCGGCTTCCATCACGCGCAATTGTTCCAGCGATTCGGTGCGCTCCAGCATGCCGGGCGGCATGGCTGCGAAGCGTTGCAGGAAGCCTGCGCGATAGGCGTAGATGCCGATGTGACGCAGCCACTGACCTTCTGCAGGCACGCTATCGTGCTGGCTGGCGAAGCTGTCGCGGTGCCAGGGAATCGGCGCACGGCTGAAATACAGCGCGTCACCGCCGGCCGTGCGCACCAGCTTCACCACGTTGGGATCGAACAGGTCGTGCGCGTTGTCCACCGGTGCGGCCAGCGTGGCCATCTGGGCACCGGAGTGCTGCAGCAGATCTGCAACCGCGCGGATGCCTGCAGCCGGCGCAAACGGCTCGTCGCCTTGCAGATTGACCACGCAGGTCTGTTCGTCCCATCCGGCAACGCGCGCGCATTCGGCAAGGCGGTCGGTGCCGGAAAGATGCGCGGTGCCGGTCATCGCCACATGCACTCCGGGCAGATGCTCGATCGCCGCTGCGATACGCGCGTCGTCGGTGGCCACCCACACCTCGCGCGCACCCGCCAGCAATGCACGCTCGGCCACGTGCTGGATCATCGGTCGATCACCGATCAGTTGCAGCGGTTTACCCGGCAGCCGCGTGGAAGCGTAACGGGCGGGAATGGCGACAACGAAATCGGCAGGCGTGGTGGGTGTCATACGTGCGCGCTCTGGATGCAGTAGGAAGTGGGGGGGGACGAAAGAACCGAATCGCTTGATGCCGATGTGTGATTGAGCGAAGTGGCGGTATTCAGTTGGCGCTGCGCTGCACGACATCAAAACGCGCCGCGCGCCCTGATCGCAGCGATGCGCACCAATATTTTCGGGTAGACCTTTACCCGAGTGGTGCGAGATTTCATCCAGCATGGATGACGCATCACAGCCGCAAGAGCGCACTCAACGCCTGGCTGCCGATGCTTGGCCAGCAACCGTCCAACTGCAAGCCGACTCGCTCACACGCCCTGCCGGCTCGCCAATTTGTTCAACCGGTCCAGCAGACTCACCCAGAAAGCGGCCGGCAGTTCCGCCTTCAGTGGCACGCTGTACAGCCACTCGTCGGCGAACGGACGGCATTTCACCGCGTCCTTTTCGGTCATCAGCACCGGCAGGCGGCTTCCGAAGCTGAAATCCGCGGCGCGATAGACGTGATGATCGGGAAACGCGTGCGGCACCACGCCGATGCCGCGCGCGCGCAGCATGGCGAAGAACCGTTCCGGATGCGCGATGCCCGCCACTGCATGCACGCGCTGTCCGGCAAGCATGCCCAAGGGCTGCGCACGCTTGCCGTCCATTGGCTGCACGCTGTCGATGCTCAAACGCATCTGCCATTCGCCGAAACCGGCATCATCCGGCGCCTGCGGTGCGGCAGTGGCACTGGCCTGGCCGAGATTGACCACGCGAAAATCGCAATCGTGCGCCCGCGCGGCCGGTTCGCGTAGCGGGCCGGCAGGCAAGAGGCGTCCGTTGCCGTAGCGTCGCTGGCCATCGACCACTTCGATCTCGACATCGCGCGCCAGACGGTAATGCTGCAGCCCATCGTCGCAGATCACGATGTCGCAGCCCGCCTCGACCAGCGCCCGCGCAGCAGCGAGCCGGTCGCTGTCGACGCGCACGCGCGCACCGGTCTTCCAGGCGATCAACACCGGTTCGTCGCCGCCGAGCGCCACCGGCGTGTCCGCTTCGACCCAGCGGGCGGTGCCGGCGTCATCGCGGCCGTAGCCACGGCTGGCGACCCCAGGGGTCCAGCCGGCTTCCTGCAGCTTCGCGACCAAGGCAATCGTCAGCGGCGTCTTGCCGGTGCCGCCGGCGGTGACATTGCCGACCACGACCACCGGCACCGGCACCCCGTGGCGCCTGCGCCAGCCGCGGCGATACAGCGCCCGTCGCAATGCGATCGCAGCGCCGTAGACCGGCGCCAGGATGCGCGCCGGCAATGGGATCGGCGTGTTGTCGTACCAGTAACCCGGGGTGCGGGTGCCGCGCTTGCTCATGCCTGGCGTTCGCGGAATTGCATGCCGTGCAGGTGCGAATACAAGCCGCCCTGCGCCAGCAATTGGTGATGCGTACCGCGCTCGACGATCCGGCCCTGGTCCATCACCAGCACCTGATCGGCATGCTCGATGGTGGACAGGCGATGGGCGATGACCAGCGTGGTGCGGTCCGGCATCAGCTTGTGCAGGGCGTCCTGCACCAATCGCTCGGATTCGTTGTCCAGCGCTGCGGTGGCCTCGTCCAGAATCAGGACCGGCGCGTCCTTGAGCATGGCGCGTGCGATCGCCAGACGCTGGCGCTGGCCGCCGGACAGACGCCCACCCTTGGTGCCGACATGCGACTGCAGACCGTCGGGCAGCTGCGCGACAAACTCCATCGCATTGGCGCCCAGAATCGCGCGCTCCAACTGGCCGGCATCGGCATTGCGCATTTCGCCGAACGCCACGTTGTCGGCGATGCTGCCGTCGAACAACATCACCTGCTGGCCGACCAGCGCAATCTGCCTGCGCAGATCCGCCAACGCATACGCCTGTACCGGATGCCCGTCGAGCAGGATCTGCCCGGCCTCGGCTTCGTAAAAACGCGGAATCAATTTGATCAGACTGGATTTGCCGCTCCCGGAACGCCCGACGATGGCGGTGACGGTGCCCGGTTGCGCAACGAAGCTGACATCGGCCAGTGCCGGATTGACCTGGCCGGGGTAGCGCGCCGTGACATCGCGAAATTCGATCAAACCCTTGGCACGCGTCAGCGGCACGGTACCTTGATCCGGCTCGTCCGGGCTGTCGAGCACCGAAAACAGACGCTCGGCCGATGCCAGGCCGCGCTGCACCATGTTCTGCACATTGGTCAGCTGCTTGAGGCCAGGAATGATCGTCAGCATCGAGGTCATCAGCACGACGAAATCGCCGGCCGTCAACCGCCCGGCCAAGGCCTGCGCACCGGCCACGAACAGCAATGCCGACAAGCCGATCGCGCCGATCATCTGCACGGTGGCAGTGGAAATGCCGCGGGTGGATTCGACCTTCATCGCCAGGCGCAGGTTGCGATTGGCCAGCGCGCCATAGCGCTCCATTTCGGTCTGCTGAGCCCCGTAGATCTTGACCTCCTGATGGCTGGACAAGGTCTGGTCGGCGGCCTGCAGCAGCTGCGCACCGCTTTCCTGGATGCTGTGGCTGATACGCCGGTAGCGCCGCGCCACCTTGTCCATCACCCAGGCCAGCACCGGGGCAAGCACCAGGATGGTCAATGTCACCTGCCAGCTATGCCACAGCATCAGCGCAAGCGCACCGATCACCTGCAGCGATTGCTGGATCATGACCTTGACCGCATCCACTGCGGCCTGCGCAACCTGGTCCGAATCCGAGCCCAGGCGTATCAGCATCGACGGCACCGGCTCCGAATCGAAGCGTGACCCCGGCAGGCGCAGATACTTGGCCATCACCTTGATGCGCAGATCGCGCGCGATGCTGCGTGCGGATTTGCCCATCGCCATGTCGGTGACGTAGCCGGCCACGCCGCGCACCACGAACAGCAGGATGATCTGCACCGGCAGCCAGCGACTGACCTCGGCGTTCTTGTAGATGAAGGTCTCGTCGGTGATCGGCTTCATCAACGCCAGAAAACCGGTGGTGCCGGCCGCTTCGATCAACGCAGCGATCAGCGCGGCCACCAGCAACAAACGGTATGGCTTGGCAAACGCCAGCAGGCGACGGTACGTGCGCCAGGAAGACACTGGCGCCGGGCGGCCGGTGGAGATGGTCACTGGCGGGTTCCGTTGGTGCTTGTCTTGCCGGTCGTACTGGCGGCGCTGGCCGGAGGCGCGGTGGCGATGGCAATGCGCCGGAAGCCGAGCTGGCCCAGCGCATCCTGCGCGGTCACCACGGCCTGATACGGGGTCCGCGCATCGGCGCGCATCAGCACGGTCTGTTCGCGGTCATCGCTGGCGATCTGGGCGATGGTCTGCTTGAGCGAATCCACATCCGAGCGCAGTACTTCCTGATCGTTGATGAAGTAACGCCCATCGGCGTTGACCAGCACGCTCAACGAACGTGGCGGTGCACCGCTGTGCTGGTCGCTGGCGGTCGGCAACTGCAGCTGCAGCGTGGAGCGCGCGTCGAAGGTTGTGGTCACCACGAAAAAGATGATGAGGACGAGGATGACGTCAATCAATGGCACCAGGTCGATATGCGGCTCGTCCTGGCTTCGGTCGCTGCCGATGCGCATCCGTCAAGCCTTTGCCGTGACAGGCTTGGCGCCCGCTGCAGCCGGCGCGAAGGCGGCCGGCACGACACGGCCATCCATGGTGTCCAGCAACAAGATGGCTTCCTGCTCCATCTCGACGATGTAGCCGGCGATCCGCCCCTTGAAGAAGCGATGTGCCATCAATGCCGGAACCGCGATGATCATGCCGGTCGCAGTGCACACCAGCGCCTTGCCAATGCCGCCGGCGAGCTGATTCACATCGCCTACGCCGTGATCGAGGATGCCCATGAACATCTGGATCATGCCGACCACGGTACCGAGCAGACCCAACAATGGCCCGGCCGATGCGATCGTGCCCAACGCGTTCAGATAGCGCTCCATGCGATGCACCACATGCCGGCCGGTGTCTTCGATACGTTCGCGGATCACGTCACGCGGGCGGCCACGCACGTCCAGCGCAGCGGCCAGCAAGGCGCCCAACGGCGAATTGCGGCGCAGCGACTCGATGTGGGTGGGATCCAGGTTGCCGCGCGCGGCCCAATTGCGCACTTCTTCACCCAGGCCCGGCGGCGTCACCTCATTGCGGCGCAGGCTCCACAGACGCTCCAGCACGATCGCCAGGGCGATCACGCCCAGCAACAGCAACGGCACCATCGGCCAACCGCCTGCCTTGACCAGCTCCAACACGATTCGATTCCTCCGGCAACGCGGCCGCCTGTTCGCTGACCGATAGGATAGCAGCCGACCGCCGCCGTTCCGCAGCATCCCATAGCCGCGGCTGCCAGCGCCGTCGCTCGCGCAGTTGCAGGCCCGCGGCACCGAGCCACACCCGGATCGCTCCCGACTGGGCGGTGTCCAACACCCCTGCCCCGCCTGACTTCCAGCGTTGCATGACCTCGGCGCGCGGATGCCCGAATCTGTTGCCATGACCGGACGACACCAACGCCAGGCGTGCGCCGGTGGCGGCGATGAAACCGGCGTGCGAGCCGTCGGCGCTGCCGTGGTGCGGGACGATCACCAGGTCGGCACGCAGGTCGGAGGCGTGCCCGCGCAGCAGGCGACGCTCGACGATGTCGCCAATATCGCCCGGCAACAGTGCGCTCGCATACGCGGTCTCGACCCGCAGCACGCAACTGGATTGGTTGCGTAGGTAAGGAAAACCCACGCCGGGATGCAGGAAGCGAAAGCGCACCCCGTCCCACTCCCACTGCTGCCCGGCGCGGCAGCGTGCGGTGACGTCCAATGGCGCACCCGGTGGCGCAGCCGTGCGTGCCACCGGCAGCCCCGTGCGCACCGCGGCATAGCCACCAGCATGATCGGCATCGGCATGGCTGAGCACGATGGCGTCCAGCCGGCGCACACCAAGCGCGCGCAACGCCGGCAGCACGACGCGCTCGCCGGCATCGAAGCCGTCGCGTACCGCCGGACCGGTATCGAACAACAGCGCATGACGTTGCGTGCGCACCAGCACCGCCAAGCCCTGCCCCACGTCCAGCAACTGCACTTCCGCCTCGCCTGCGGCGGGTAGCTCGCGATCCGGCCAGAGCAACGGCAGCCACAGCAGCGCCGCCAGCGATTTACCCGGCGTCGCGCGCGGCAGCAACAGCCAGAACGCACCGAGCAGGGCGGCGATCAGGGCAACGCCATCGGACTCGGGCACCCACCACAACGCCACCGCGGTCTGCCCAAGCCAGACGAACCCCGGCCAGGTCAGCTCAAAGCACCAGCCCGCAAGCTGCCACGCCCACACGCCGGTCCCCGGGTAGATCGCCTCCAGTGCGGTCCCCAACAGGCATAGCGGTACCACCACGAAAGTCCACCACGGAATGGCGACCACATTGGCGAATGGCCCGACCAGCGACGCCTGCCCGAACAAGCTGACCGTCAATGGCAGCAGGCCAACGGTGGCCACGGTCTGCGCAGACAGGAAGCCGCGCACGATGGCGCGATCGTCAGACGGCAGGCACCAGACCAGCCATGCCACGCCGGCGAAGCTGAGCCAGAAGCCAGCCACCAGCACGCTGAGCGGATCCCACAGCAACACCGCCAACAAGGCGAGCGAGAGGACGTGCGCGGTCGAGGCGCGTCTACGCAGCACCCTGGCAAGGGCCACCACCGCAATCATCAACACGGTGCGTACCGTCGGCAGCGCCAGGCCAGCCAGTAGCGCGTAGGCCGCAGCGCCGAGTAGCGCGGCAATCGATGCCGCATGCAGACGCGGCATGAATGTGCCCAGTCGCGGCTGCCAGCGCCATATGCCAGCGACCAGCAGCGCGAAGAATGCCCCGACCAGCCCGACATGAAATCCAGAGATGGCGATCAGATGGCTGAGCCCGGTCGCGCGCAACGTTGCCCATGCGGTATCGTCCAGCCCCCGAGTATCTCCGAGCGCGAGCGCCCGCAGGTACGGCGCAGAGGGGCCGCCGACACGCTCGGCGATGCGGTGCGACATCCGTTCGCGCCAGGCATCCACGCCTTGCGGCGGTGCGGTATGGCGTGCGATTGCAGGCATGCGCACATAGCCCGTCGCAGCGATGCGTTGCGCCAGTGCCTGGCGCTCGGCATCGAAGCCTCCGGGATTGCGCAAGCCGCGTGGCGCACGCAGCTTGAGCCGCAGCTGCCAGCGCGCACCTGCATGTAGGGCCGCGCGCGGGCCGATGCGCTCGGCGCCAAAGTCGTCGTACCAGGCCACCTGCAGGAGCTTGCCGCGCAGTGCCGCCGGCTGCGCCGGAGCCCCGTCCACGCGCAGCTGAAAGCGGGTACGGCGTTGCTCGGCGATCGGTAGCCCGACCATCTGTCCGCGCACGGTGACATCGCGTGTTTCATCCCGCGGAAGCAACTGCGCCTGCAGCGCGCCAGTCACCTGCCATCCCATCGCTCCGAATCCCAGGAGTGCCGCTGCGCCGGCCAGCAATAGCGCACTCCAGCAAGGGCGCAGCCACACCGTCGCGCCGCTGCCCAGCAACGCAACGCACACGCAGCCGGCGTAAACCATCCGCGGTAGCAGTATGGGCGACCAGGCGCACGCCACCACGCCCAGCAATAACGCGGCCGCGATGACCACCGCCGATCCCATCTGTGGCGGCGCTGGGTGCGCTGACACTTCCATGCTGTCGGTCGCCATCCTGGACCCTATCGAGCAACGTCTTCACCTTAGATCGCGACACTTTCCACGCACAGCGGAGATCTGCCCAAGCCTGGGTAGGAAGAACACTGCTGCGGCGGTCGCTGATTACGCATACGAACGACGTCCTGCGGCACATCGCAATCACTTGATGCGGTGCGTCGCACATCTGCACACGTGAAGATGCATGCCGCAGCAGATCGAGCGATCAACGGCGCAAGCATGCCCTCCGGCCTAGCGTTCGCCCCGATTTCATGGTGTCACCGCTAAGGTGAGATCCGTTTTTTCAGGAGCCTCCCCATGCGTAAAGGCATTGCATTGATCGTCGGTGTGACCGGCATCTCCGGTTACAACCTTGCCAACGTGCTGCTCGCCGACGGCTGGACCGTGTACGGCCTTGCACGTCGGCCACTGCCCCACGACGGTGTCATTCCGGTGGCGGCCGATCTGCTGGACGCCGAGAGCACGCACAACGCGTTGCGTGGTCTACCGATTACCCACGTGTTCTTCTGCACCTGGACGCGTCGCGATACCGAGCGCGAGAACGTCCAGGCCAACGGCGCGATGATGCGGCACCTGTGCGATGCGCTCAGCGATGCGCCGCTGCAGCACATGGCGCTGGTCACCGGCACCAAGCACTACCTGGGCGCGTTCGAAAATTACGGCAGCGGCAAGGCCGAGACGCCGTTTCGCGAAAGCGAGCCGCGCCAGCCGGGGGAAAACTTCTACTACACGTTGGAAGACCTGCTGTTCGCGCATGCGCAGCAGCATGGTTTCGGCTGGAGCGTACATCGCTCGCACACCATGATCGGCATGGCCAACGGCAGTAATGCCATGAACATGGGCGTGACGCTGGCGGTATATGCGTCGCTGTGCAAGCACACCGGGCAACCTTTCGTGTTTCCAGGGTCGCAAGCGCAGTGGAACAGCCTCACCGACCTCACCGATGCCGGGCTGCTTGGCCGCCAACTGGCCTGGGCCGGGCTTAGCCCCGCGGCGCGCAATCAGGCCTTCAACACCGTCAATGGCGATGTATTCCGCTGGCGCTGGATGTGGGGTGAGATTGCGAAGTTCTTCGAGCTCGACGCTGCGCCCTGCCCCGCTGTGCCGGAACCGCTGGAACCACGCATGAGCCAGACCGCCCCTGCCCTGTGGGCTGAGGTGGCCGCGCAGCACAAGCTGGTAGAGTCCGACGTCAGTCGGCTTGCATCGTGGTGGCATACCGATGCCGACCTGGGCCGCGAGATCGAGTGCGTCAACGACATGACCAAGAGCCGTGAATTGGGCTTTCTCGACTTCTACGACAGCCGCGCCTCGTTCTTCGAACTGTTTACCCGCCTGCGGGCACTGCGCATCATTCCTTGACCGATGCTGTGGCATCTTCGCAGGCTGCACTGGCCTGCGGAGATCGTGCGGCATGTGCCATGGCAGTCGCGCTGCATGCGATTGTGCGCTGCCGCTGCACGTCAAAATGCGCCACCATTTCGGCTAACGGGCACAACACCAGTGCCCGCCGCAAATCCACGCTCATCCGCAACGCGATCGTCTGCCGATCGACCGCGTCTACATGCGCTTACACCGCAGACGGCGCCAATTCGCGCAGCTTGCCCTGGTGCAGCTCCAGCACGCGGTCCAGGCGCCGTGCCAAGCCGCGGTCGTGCGTCACCAACACCAGGCTGGTGCGCTGGGCGCGGTTGAGCTCCAGCATCAGCTCGAACACGGTGCCCGCGGTCTTGTCGTCCAGATTGCCGGTGGGCTCGTCGCCCAATACGCAGCCCGGCCTGTTGACCAGTGCACGCGCCACCGCACAGCGCTGACGTTCGCCCCCGGAGAGTTCGCTGGGCTTGTGTTCGACGCGATGCCCAAGCCCGACCGATTCCAGCAGCTGCAGTGCCTGACCCTTGGCGACGGCCACATCCTTGCCGGACAACAGCACCGGCATCATCACGTTCTCCAACGCGGTGAATTCCGGCAACAAGTGATGGAACTGGTAGACGAAGCCAAGCGCCTGGTTACGCAGCTTGCCGCGCTGCGCGTCGGACAGCGCCGACATGCGCTCGCCGGCCACATACACTTCGCCGGAGGTCGGAATATCCAGCCCGCCGAGCAGATGCAGCAAGGTACTCTTGCCGGCACCGGAGGCGCCGACGATCGCCACGGTTTCGCCGGTGGCCACCGATAGATCCAGGCCATCAAATACCGGCGTGCGCATCTTGCCTTCGGCGTAGGTCTTGGCCAGCGCTTCGGCGCGGATCACCGCTGTTGCCTGTTCTGGTGTTTGCACGAGCGTTTCCCGGATCTCATTCATAACGCAGCGCCTCCGCTGGCTGGGTGCGCGAAGCGC
Source organism: Xanthomonas sp. D-36-1 (assembly GCF_017746155.1). Taxonomy (NCBI): domain Bacteria; kingdom Pseudomonadati; phylum Pseudomonadota; class Gammaproteobacteria; order Lysobacterales; family Lysobacteraceae; genus Xanthomonas; species Xanthomonas sp. D-36-1. The sequence continues at coordinate 27,739 of NZ_JAGHWR010000014.1, read as the reverse complement.
GCCACGCCGGGTACAAGGTCGCGAGGAAACTCATCACCAATGCCACCACGGTGATCACCACCACGTCCTGGGTTTGCATATCGGTCGGCAGGCCGGTGATGTAGTACACGTCTTCGGGTAGCAACTTGACGCTGAAAATCGTTTCGATCACGCCGAGGATGCGTTCAAGATTGAGCGTTAGCACGATGCCGCCGATCACGCCCATGAAGGTGCCCATGAAGCCGATCAACGAACCCTGCACCATGAACACCTGCATCACCCCGCCCGGCGACAGCCCGAGCGTGCGCAAGATGGCGATATCGGCTTGCTTATCGGTCACCAGCATCACCTGCGAGGACACCAGGTTGAATGCACCCATCGCCACGATCAGCGACAGCAGGATGCCCATCACCGTCTTTTCCATCTTCAACGAGTGGTACAGGTTGGCGTTTTCCTGGGTCCAGTCGCTGACCCGATACGGGCCGTGCAACTTCACCGCCAGATCGCGCGCCACCGGCCAGGCCTGATCCATGTCATGCAGGCGCAGGCGCACGCCGGTGACGCCGTCCATACGCAGCACGCGCGCCAGATCCTGCATGTTCACCACGGCGAGGCCGCGGTCGATTTCGTTGTATCCGGCCTCGAAAATACCGCTCACGGTAAAGCGCTTGAGCCGCGGCATCGCGCCCAGCGGCGTCGCCTGGGTGTCGCTGAGCAACACGACGATGCTGTCGCCAACATCCACGCCAAGCCACAACGACAGCTCCTTGCCGATGACGATGTTGTACGACCCAGGCGTCAGGCTGTCGACCGAGCCCTGCTGCATCTTCTTGGCCAGCACCGACACCTTGCCTTCTTCGGCAGGAATCACGCCGCGCACGATGGCCGGCTGCTTTCGCGGGCCCTGCAATAAGGATTCGGTTTCGATGTAGGGCGCGGCACCGGCCACGCGCGGATCGGACATGGCGACCTCGACCGCGTGCTGCCAATCGCGCATCGGCGCGCCTTCTGCACTGACGGTCGCGTGGGCAGCCATCTGCAGCAGGCGGTCGCGTATCTCCTTCTGGAAACCGCTCATCACTGCAAGCGTGGTGATCAGCACGGTCACGCCCAGGGCGATGCCCAGGATCGACGCCATCGAAATAAACGAGATGAAACCATTGCGCCGCTTGGCACGCAGATAGCGCAAGCCGATGGCAACCGGAATAGGTTTGAACATGCGGTTCAACCGGGAAGGGGACGCTATGGTGCCACTAGCGGCCGCCCGGACGAAATGGCGTGGGCCTGAGCGGCCAGACGCAGTTCACGTCGTTGCGGCGCCGGCAGGGTGTCCGGCCAGAAATGCAGGCGCTCGCGCCGGCCATCCGCTCGCTTCCAAGACACCACCGCAAGCGGCCCGCGCCAGCGTACCTGCAGCTCTTCCACCTGCACACCGTCAATGCTGGCGGGCGTTTGCGTCCATGGCACCAGCAATTGCCTCACCGGCGAACGCAACAGCTGACGCATTGCTCGCCCGCCTGCAAGCACCACGTATGCAGACGACAACAGGGCCAACCACAGCGGTACGCCACTGCGCCACACCGCCCACACGGCGAGCGCCATCAACACGCTCAATGCGCAAATCAGCCAGCGCGAGGGTCGCCATTCAAGCCGGCAAGGCGCGAATATCGGCGATGAGTGCGGCGTTGGCGGCATCGGGGCAAGCCTCGTATCCCATGAACCAGCGCCACAACTTATCGTCTTCGCAATCCAGTAGCTGTAGGAAAACCGCGCGCTCGGCGTCGGGAGCCTGCGCCCAGCGTTGATCAAGGTAGCGCCCGAACAATTGATCGAGTTCGCGCATTCCGCGCCGGCAACGCCAGCGCAACTTTTTCAGCAGGGTTTGTTCGTCCATCTCATCTCTCCACCGCACCGCATGGCGGTCCGAAAACGACAGCGGCACCTGACCCAAGGGCCGGTGCCGCTGCGAACCACATCCCCGTGGTGGGGAATCAATGCCGTGCGATCAGGCGCGACGCGCCATCATCAACTTCTTGATTTCGGCGATCGCCAGCGCCGGATTCAAGCCCTTCGGGCAGGTCCGTGCGCAGTTCATGATGGTGTGGCAGCGATACAGCTTGAACGGGTCTTCCAGATCGTCCAGGCGCGCACCGGTGTCTTCGTCGCGCGAATCGATGATCCAGCGATAGGCCTGCAGCAGGATGGCCGGGCCCAGATACCGCTCGCCATTCCACCAGTAGCTCGGGCAGCTGGTCGAGCAGCAGGCGCACAGGATGCACTCGTACAATCCATCGAGCTTGCGGCGGTCTTCCGGCGACTGCAGGCGCTCGCGATCCGGCGGCGGCGGCGTCTGGGTGCGAATCCACGGCTTGATCGACGCGTACTGCGCATAGAAGTGCGTCAGGTCCGGCACCAGGTCCTTGATCACGCTCATGTGCGGCAGCGGATAGATCGGCACCTCGGACTTGCCGCACGCGGCAATCGCCTTGGTGCAGGCCAGCGTATTGGTGCCGTCGATGTTCATCGCGCACGAGCCGCAGATGCCCTCGCGGCAGGAGCGACGGAATGCCAGCGTCGGGTCGATCTCGTTCTTGATCTTGATCAGCGCGTCCAGGACCATCGGGCCGCATTTATCCAGATCGATCTCGTAACTGTCGGTGCGCGGGTTGGCGTCGACGTCCGGATCCCAGCGGTAGACCTTGAAGGTGCGCGTGTTCTTGGCGCCCTGTGCAGGGTAATGCTTGCCCTTGCCGATCTTTGAATTCTTGGGGAGGGTGAACTCTGCCATAGCTGCTCTCGTTGGCTCAGGCGATGCGCGGTGCGAACGACAACCGCACCGTGCGCATGAAGGTAAAGATGACGAATGCCACTGCCGAAGCAGTCGCGCAGCGACCAGCCATCTGCCGGCGCTGCTCCAGCGTCATGCGACGACCAAACTGCTGCACCGCCTCGCTGCCACGCGCAGAGGCGATGACGAGCGATGACAAGGCAACGGTGGGTCGCTGCATGCGCATCGATCAGTAAACGCGCGGCTTCGGCGGGACCACGTCCACATCCTGGCTCAGCGTGTACATGTGCACAGGGCGGTAGTCGAACTCGCACTTGCCCTTGTCGTCGACGGTCACCAACGTGTGCTTCTGCCAGTTGACGTCGTCGCGGTCCGGGAAGTCTTCGTGCGAGTGCGCGCCGCGGCTTTCCTTGCGCTGTTCGGCCGAATTGATCGTCGCCACCGCGTTGAGCAGCAGGTTGTTCAATTCATAGGTCTCGATCAGGTCCGAATTCCACACCAGCGAGCGGTCCGACACCTTGACGTCCTCGAAGGTGGCGAAGATCTCGGCCATCTTGTCCACGCCTTCTTTCAGCGTCTTGCTGGTGCGGAACACGGCGGCGTCCGACTGCATGGTGCGCTGCATGTTGTCGCGGATCACGGCCGTCGGCGTGGAGCCGTTGGCGTGACGCAGCTTGTCCAGCAAGCCCAAGGCCTTGTCACAGGCATCGGACGGCAAGGTCTTGTGCGGCTGATTCGGCTTGACCGTTTCGGCGCAGCGGTTGGCGACCGCGCGACCGAACACCACCAGGTCCAGCAATGAGTTCGAGCCCAGACGGTTTGCACCATGGACCGAGACGCACGCCGCCTCGCCGATGGCATACAGGCCCGGCACCACGGCATCCGCATCGTCGCCCTGCTTGCGCACGACCTCGCCGTAGAAGTTAGTCGGAATACCGCCCATGTTGTAGTGCACCGTCGGCAGCACCGGGATCGGCTGCTTGGTCACGTCCACACCGGCGAAGATGTGTGCGCTTTCGGCGATGCCGGGCAACTTTTCGTTGATCACTTCCGGCCCAAGGTGGGTCAGGTCGAGCAGGATGTGATCCTTGTGCTCGCCTACACCGCGGCCTTCGCGAATTTCCACCGTCATCGAACGCGACACCACGTCGCGCGAAGCCAGGTCCTTGTAATGCGGTGCGTAGCGCTCCATGAAGCGCTCGCCATTGCTGTTACGCAGGATGCCGCCTTCGCCGCGCACGCCTTCGGTGATCAGGCAGCCCGCACCGTAGATGCCAGTGGGATGGAACTGCACGAATTCCATGTCCTGCACAGGCAGGCCCGCACGCATCACCAGGCCGCCGCCATCACCGGTACAGGTGTGTGCGGAGGTGGCGCTGAAGTAGGCACGGCCGTAACCGCCGGTCGCCAGCACCACGCCGTGGGCGCGGAACAGATGCAGCGAACCTTCGGCCATGTCCAGTGCGAGCACACCACGGCAGACGCCTTCTTCGTCGAAGATCAGATCGAGCGCGAAGTACTCGATCATGAAGCGTGCGTTGTGCGCCAACGACTGCTGATACAACGTATGCAGCATGGCGTGGCCGGTACGATCGGCTGCGGCGCAGGTACGCTGCGCGGACGGGCCTTCACCGTACTTGGTGGTCATGCCACCGAACGGGCGCTGGTAGATCTTGCCCTCTTCGGTCCGCGAGAACGGCACGCCGTAGTGTTCGAGTTCGATGATGGCCGGAATCGCCTCGCGACACATGTACTCGATCGCGTCCTGGTCGCCCAGCCAATCGGAGCCCTTGATGGTGTCGTAGAAGTGATAACGCCAATCGTCTTCGCCCATGTTGCCCAGCGCTGCGGAAATACCGCCCTGCGCTGCCACGGTGTGCGAACGGGTCGGGAAGACCTTGGTCAGGCAGACCGTCTGCAGGCCCTTCTGGGCCAGGCCGAACGTGGCGCGCAGGCCGGCGCCACCGGCGCCCACCACGACCATGTCGTACTTGTGTTCTGTGATCTTGTAAGCGGACATCGAATTATGGGTTCCTGTTTGGTCGCTGACGACTCAGCTCATGCCCAGCGCGATACGCGCCACGGCAAACACGCTGACGATGGCGCCCAGCACGGCAACAAAACGCACGAGGGTTTGCGCAATCAGTGCGAGCAACGCGTCGTGCACGTAGTCTTCCAACACCACCTGCATGCCCAGTTGCGCATGCCAGAACGAAGCGACGAGGAAGGCCACCAGCAGGATCGCATTCCACGGCTTGGCCACTGCCGCGCTGGCAGCAGCGTGATCGGCACCGATCAGGCTCAGCACGAAGATCAGGAACCAGATCGACAGCGGTACCAGTGCGGCCGCGGTCAAGCGCTGGATCACGAAATGTTCGGTACCGGTCTTGGCGGCACCCAGGCCGCGCACATTCTTCAGCGGGGTACGGTAGCGGCTCATACGGCACCTCCGGACAGCAACACGTAAGCCCAGATGGCAGCGGTGAGCACAAGGCTCAGAACCACCGACAACCAACCCATGCTGATGAACGAGCGCACGGCGTAGCCTTGCCCGAAGTCCTGCAGCATGTGGCGCAGGCCACCGAACAGGTGGAAGGCGAACGACCAGGTCCAGCCGAACAGGAAGACCTGCCCATACCAGGTTGCCGCCTGATCGCGGAAACAATTCCAATGGTCGGGGCCAAGCATCAATGTGAGCAAGGCAGCGGCAATTCCCAGTGCGCCGACAGACAGTACGATGCCGGTGGCTCGATTGAGAATCGAGGTCACCATCTGTATCTGCCAACGGTATACCTGGAGATGCGGGGAGAGAGGACGTTCGCGGATCGCCATTCGCTGGGCTCGTTTTCTCGGCTGGGCGGCACTAGGCCGCTGTGGCTAAAAGCTGCTCAAAAATCGATGCAGCGTCCATTTTTTTCCCAGTCGCCGTAGCGCGTTGGCTCGGGGCCGTCGCGCCCACCAATCTCCTTCGGCAGTGGCTTTTTCTCGGGAATATGCTCCTGAGAAGAAGGCTGCGTCTCGGAATCCTGCGCTGGGGTGGGGGTTGGATGGCCTATCATAGTGCTCTCACAACTTGGCGATTTTAGTCCTCCCCTTCCGTGGCTGACAACCTGAATCTCATTCCGCAGGGTTTTGGCTCCCTGCACGACATGCAATACGTCCGACTGGCCGGTACGGATGCAGTGGCGTTTGCGCATGCCCAATTTGCCAACGACGTACAGGCGCTGGCGGTTGGGCAGTGGCAGTGGAACGCGTGGCTGACGGCGAAGGGGCGCGTGATTGCCATCTTCGCACTCCTGCGTGAGGACGACGCACACTTACTGATGCTGTTGCCGGACGGCAACGCGGCCGAGATCGCCACGCAACTCAGCCGTTTCGTGTTCCGCCGCAAGCTGAAAATCGTTACTGCCACGCTGTTTGCCTACGGCGGCTTCGCAGCACCGGAGCACGCGCATGCCGCACGGGCCGAGATCGGAACGCAGCGTATCGAGCTGGATCTGGGCAGCGCCGCGCTGCCGCGCACGTTATTGCTCTACAGCCCGGATGCATTGGCGACGCCTATCGAACTGCCGAGTGCAGATGCGCAGTGGCGGACGACCGATCTGCAACTGGGGCTCGCCCGGCTGGTCGAGGGCCAGCGCGAACAATGGACGCCGCAGCAGTTGGCACTGGACCGCCTGCAGGCGTACAGCGTCAAGAAAGGCTGCTACCCGGGCCAGGAAATCGTGGCGCGGACGCACTTTCTGGGCAAGGCCAAGCGCGCGTTGCAGTTGCTGGAAACCGGTGCTGCCGTGAATGCAGGCGATGCCGTCGCACTGGACGGTAGCGCGATCGGCACAGTGGTGAGCGTGGCGGGTAACCTTGCGCTGGCGGTATTGCCGTTGGAGCTGACGCTGGACGCCGGTACCGCGTTGCAGGCAGGCACGCATGGCGCCCGGCCACGCGCACTTACGACGGGGCTGGAGCGTTAGCAGCTAACACAGTCGCGAGCCGTGCCAGGTGGGCGTCGACGTCATGCAGCACCTCAGTGACAAAGCGGCACCCGCCGATTCCGAACGCCAGCCGTGCCCGTCTGGCGGCGGCGTGCCTGTTTGACCAGTCGGCCTACGCGGCCTCCAGCCGCTGCCCGGTGGCTGGATCGAAAAAGTGCAAGGCCTCGCTGCGCAATGCCAGGCGCAACGGCTGGCCCACCGCCGGCAAGCTCTGCGGCGGGACACGGATCACCAGTGGCTGACCGCCACGGTCGAGATTGAGGAAGATCTCGTTGCCGACCGGCTCGATCACATCGACACGCGCATCGAAGCCCAGCACCGCATCGTCGGACGGCTGCAAGTGTTCCGGGCGTACGCCGACGATCACGTCCTGGCCGAACCAACCCGCATCGACCCGCGCCGCGCCAAGCGGGACGCGCCAACCATCGGCCATGACCAGGTGCAGGCCGTCGTGCGCGTCCAAACGTCCCTGCAGCACGTTCATCGCCGGGCTGCCCAGGAAACCGGCGACGAACAGATTGGCCGGACGGTCGTACAGCGCCATCGGGCTGTCGATCTGCTGGATCACGCCATCCTTGAGCACCACGATGCGCTGGCCAAGCGTCATCGCTTCGACCTGATCGTGGGTGACGTAGATCATGGTGGTGCCAAGCTTGCGGTGCAGCTGCGCAATCTCGGTGCGCACGCTGTGGCGCAACTTGGCGTCCAGGTTGGACAGCGGCTCGTCGAGCAGGAACACCGAGGATTCGCGCACCATCGCCCGGCCCAGCGCCACGCGCTGACGCTGACCGCCGGACATCGCCTTGGGCAGCTTGTCCAGCATCGGGGTCAGACCCAACAACTCCGCGGCGTTGTTGACGCGTTCGGCGATGACCTGCTTGGGATGCCCGCGCAGTTTGAGCCCGAACGCCAGGTTTTCGGCCACGGTCATGTGCGGATACAGCGCGTAGCTCTGGAACACCATGGCGATGTCGCGATCCTTTGGCGCCACGTCGTTGACCACGCGCTCGCCGATCTTCAGCGTGCCGGCGCTGATGTCTTCAAGCCCGGCGATCATGCGCAACAAGGTCGACTTGCCGCAGCCGGACGGCCCCACCAGCACCATCAGCTCGCCGTCGGCCACTTCGAAACTCGCGCCCTGCACCGCCACCTGGCCATTGTCGTAGACCTTGCGGACACCTTCCAACTGCACTTTCGCCATCGTTCGGCCTCAACGTAAGTTGTGCGCCCTGCCCTCGGCCCTCCCGATGGCGGTGACGCGACATGCGCTTGCAAGGAACTTCCTGCAAACGAATGCATTGGTTTATTCTGACATGTAATCGTTTTCACATGGCAACATCGATCGCCGGAGGAGCATGCCACCACTCAGTCATGACGCCATTGCCTGCAGTGCAGCTCGCCGCACGCAGCATGGCATGCCGTCACGCAGGTGCAGCTATGCCGCCGTGGCGCTAACCGCTGATCGCCAGTTGCTGCAACAATCCGGGATTGGGTGTCAGCGTCCATCCCCCGCTGCGCGCACGCAAGTGTCGCTCAGGAACAGACGTACCGACCGCCGGCCGACCGGCGCCTTTCCGCCAAGCTGCTGATAACGATGTCTCCAGAATCTGAAACGCGGTCCATGCACAACACCCTGATCCTGTTCGGCGCCACCGGCGATCTTGCCCAGCGCTATCTCTTTCCCTCCCTGCTGCGTCTGTTCATCGACGGCCTGCTGCCGGACGACTTCCGCATCCGTGCGCTGGCGCTGTCGCCGCACGACACCGATGGATTTCGCGACGTGCTGCGGCCGCGCCTGACCGAAGCGCTGCCGATCGCTACCGCCGAACAGATCGACACGCTGCTACAGCGGGTCGACTATCGCTCGGTGGATCTGCGCAATGCCGATTCGGTGGCCGACGCGGTCCGCGAACTGGCCAGCGGTCGGTGTGTGAGCTATCTGGCGATCCCGCCCGGCCTGTACATCAGTACCTGCCAGGGCCTGGCGTTGGGTGGCGCGCTGGCGGCACCGCATCGCTTGATGCTGGAAAAACCGATCGGCCACGACTCGGACAGCGCCCGTGGCATCCTGCAGTCGATTGGCGCGCTGATCGACGAAGACCGCGTGTTCCGCCTGGACCATTACCTGGGCAAGGCGGCGGTGCAGAATCTGATCGCGCTGCGCTTCGGCAACACGCTGCTGGAGGCGGTCTGGAACCGGACCTACATCGAGTCGGTGCAGATCCTGGTCGCCGAAAGCGAAGGCGTTGACGGGCGTGACGCCTACTACGCCCGCTCCGGCGCCCTGCGCGACATGGTGCAGAGCCATATCCTGCAGCTGTTGTGCCTGGTGGCAATGGAGCCGCCCGCCTCGCTGGAAGCCGACCGCATCCGCGATGAGAAGGTCAAGGTGCTGCGCGCCTTGCGCCCGATGACCGCCGAGCACGCCGCGCACGACTGCGTGCGCGGCCGCTACACCGCCGGCAGCATCAACGGCCAGCCGGCGCAGGCCTACCACCCGCCGGAAGGCAGCGACGTGGAAACCTTTGTCGCCGTCACCGCGCATATCGATAACTGGCGCTGGGCCGGCGTGCCGTTCCACCTATGCACCGGCAAGCGTCTGGCCGAGCGCTCCACCCGCATCGTGGTGACGCTCAAGCCGGTGACGCACTGGCTGTTCGAACGCCCCGACCGCCAGAACGCGGTGCCGAACCGCCTGACCTTCCAGTTGCAGCCGCAGGAAAACATCGAACTCGGCCTGATGAGCAGCCTGGCTGGCCCGGAATGGGGCGCGATCGAACTGCAGCCGCTGGAACTGGAACTGTCGGTGCCGACCGGCCTGCACCGTCGTATCGCCTATGAACGTCTGTTCGTCGACGCCTTCAACGGTAACCCGGCGCTGTTCGTGCGCGACGACGAGGTCAAGGCGGCGTGGTCGTGGATCGACAGCGTGAGCGACGCCTGGAAAGACGCCGCACTGCCGCTGCAGCCCTACCCGGCCGGCAGCTGGGGTCCCGAATCGGCCACCCACTTCCTGCCCCCGGCCACCGACGCACAGGGAAACAACGCATGACCGCTCCTTCTAAGCCGGTGCTGGTTGCCGATATCGGCGGTACCAATGCGCGCTTCGCGCTGGCCGATGTCGACGCCTCGGTGCCGTTGCTGGATGACACCTCGCGCGAATTTGCGGTGGTGGACTTCGGTTCGCTGGGCGAAGCGGCGCGCTATTACCTCGACCAGATCGGCGTGCAGGCCACCCAGGGTGTGTTCGCCGTGGCGGGCCGCGTGGATGGCGACGAAGCGCGTATCACCAACCACCCGTGGGTGATCTCGCGCTCGCGCACCGCCACCATGCTGGGTTTCAGCACCTTGCATCTGATCAATGACTTTGCCGCGCAGGCAATGGCGATCAGCCTGCTGCGTCCACAGGACGTGGTGCAGGTAGGCGGCGCCAGCTGGCGTCCGGCACCGATCGATCAAGCGCGCAACTATGGCGTGATCGGCCCGGGCACCGGCCTGGGCGTGGGCGGCCTGATCATCCGCAACGGGCGCTGCTTTCCGCTGGAAACCGAAGGCGGCCATGTCAGCTTCCCGCCCGGCACGCCGGAAGAAATCCGCATCCTGGAAATCCTGTCCGAGCAGTTCGGCCGGGTCTCCAACGAGCGGCTGATCTGCGGTCCGGGCCTGGTCAATATCCATCGCGCGTTGAGCGAGATCGCGGGGGTCGATCCGGGCCCGCTGCAACCCAAGGACATCACCGCACGCGCGGCTGCGGGCGACCCGCGGTCCTCGCGCACCATCGATCTGTTCTGCGCCATCTTCGGTGCGATCGCCGGCGACATGGTGCTGATGCAGGGCGCCTGGGACGGCGTGTTCCTCACCGGCGGGCTGGTGCCCAAGGTGCTGGATTCGCTGCAGCATTCCGGCTTTCGCCAGCGCTTCGAACACAAGGGCCGTTTCTCCGCGATCATGTCGAAGGTGCCATCGCTGGCGGTCATGCACCCGCATGCCGGCCTGCTGGGCGCCGCCGCCTACGCGGTGGATGCACAACGTCAGCACCCCGGGGAGCAGCGATGAATCTGCAAAACAACCCGCGCATCACCCTGGTGCGCTACGACGACCCGGCCGAATGGACCGAGGCGGTGGCCAGCGAAATGGCCGACCTGCTGGAACAGGAGATCTCCCGGCGTGGCCAGGCACGCATGCTGTTGTCCGGCGGTACCACGCCGGCGCCGGTATACGAGTCCCTCGCCCACCGGCCGCTGGACTGGTCGCGGGTGGAAGTTGGCCTGGTCGATGAACGCTGGTTGTCGCCGCAGGATCAGGACAGCAATGCCTGGCTGGTCAATCACAGCTTCCTGACCCACGCACCGGCCGCGACCTTCATTCCGCTGGTCCGTCCGGGCAAGCAACTGCCCGAATGCGTGCACACCGCCAACCTGCAGGCCAGGCATGCCGAACCAGCCTGTCTGGCGGTGCTGGGCATGGGCGGCGACGGGCACACCGCCTCGTTGTTTCCGGGTGCCACCGACCTGCCCAAAGCGCTCGCCAGCCCGCAGCCGTACGCATCGCTGGATGCCACGGGCTGCCCGGGCTCGAACCAATGGCCGTTGCGCATCACCCTGACGCCTGCAGGCCTTGCCAGCATTCCAACGCGCCTGCTGCTGTTGCGTGGCAAGCAGAAGCTGGACGTGCTGCAGGCTGCGCTTGCAGGCGACGATGTCAACGAATATCCCATCCGCGTGGCGCTGCAGCAGCCTGGTCCGCGGTTGCGGGTGCATTGGTGTGCTTGAATGCAAGTGGTTTGATGCGAGTTCCTCGCAACAGCCGATGTGATGCGAGTCCCTCGCAACAGCCCGTACATCCATGTGCGGGGAATTAAAAGAGCATTTCCTTCCCCCTGTTTCTCATAGCCGGTAGCCAATGAGCCTGCATCCGAATATCCAAGCCGTCACCGACCGTATCCGCAAGCGCAGCGCTCCCTCGCGCGCGGCGTATCTGGCCGGTCTCGATGCCGCCCTGCGTGAGGGCCCGTTCCGTAGCCGGTTGAGCTGCGGCAATCTTGCGCACGGCTTCGCTGCGTCCGAGCCGGGCGACAAATCGCGTCTGCGCGGTGCGGCCACGCCGAACCTGGGCATCATCACTGCCTATAACGACATGTTGTCGGCACATCAGCCGTTCGAGCACTACCCGCAGCTGATCCGCGAGACTGCCCGCACGCTTGGTGCTACCGCACAGGTGGCTGGTGGCGTGCCGGCGATGTGCGACGGCGTGACCCAGGGCCGCGCCGGCATGGAGCTGTCGCTGTTTTCGCGCGACAACATCGCCCAGGCGACAGCCATCGGCCTGAGCCACGACATGTTCGACAGCGTGGTGTACCTGGGTGTATGCGACAAGATCGTGCCGGGCCTGCTGATCGGTGCGCTGGCGTTCGGCCATTTGCCGGCGATCTTCATGCCGGCCGGCCCGATGACGCCGGGCATCCCGAACAAGCAGAAGGCCGAAGTGCGCGAACGCTACGCCGCTGGCGAAGCCACCCGCGCCGAGCTGCTGGAGGCCGAAGCCTCGTCCTACCACTCGCCAGGCACCTGCACCTTCTACGGCACGGCCAACTCCAACCAGGTATTGCTCGAAGCGATGGGCGTGCAGCTGCCCGGTGCCTCGTTCGTCAATCCGGAGCTGCCGTTGCGTGATGCGTTGACCCGCGAAGGCACCGCGCGCGCATTGGCGATCTCGGCATTGGGCGAGGACTTCCGTCCGTTCGGCCGCTTGATCGACGAGCGCGCCATCGTCAATGCCGTGGTCGCGTTGATGGCGACCGGCGGCTCGACCAACCACACCATCCACTGGATCGCAGTGGCGCGTGCGGCCGGCATCGTACTGACCTGGGACGACATGGACCTGATCTCGCAGACCGTGCCCCTGCTGACCCGTATCTACCCGAACGGCGAAGCCGACGTGAATCGCTTCCAGGCCGCAGGCGGCACGGCATTCGTGTTCCGCGAACTGATGGACGCCGGCTACATGCACGACGATCTGCCCACCGTGGTGGAAGGCGGCATGCGTGCCTACATCAATGAGCCGCGCCTGCAGGACGGCAAGGTGTCCTACGTGCCGGGCACCGCCACTACCGCCGACGACAGCGTGGCGCGTCCGGTCGGCGATGCCTTCGAATCGCAAGGCGGGCTGCGCCTGCTGCGCGGCAACCTCGGCCGCTCGTTGATCAAGCTGTCGGCAGTCAAGCCGCAGCACCGCAGCATCCAGGCACCTGCGGTGGTGATCGATACACCGCAGGTACTCAACAAACTGCACGCCGCCGGCGTGTTGCCGCACGATTTCGTGGTGGTGTTGCGCTACCAGGGCCCGCGCGCAAACGGCATGCCTGAGCTGCATTCGATGGCGCCGCTGCTGGGCCTGCTGCAGAACCAGGGCCGGCGCGTGGCATTGGTCACCGACGGTCGCCTGTCCGGTGCCTCGGGCAAGTTCCCGGCCGCAATCCACCTGACGCCCGAAGCGGCGCGCGGCGGCCCGATCGGCCGCGTACGCGAAGGCGACATCGTGCGCCTGGACGGCGAAGCCGGCACCCTGGAAGTGCTGGTCTCGGCCGAAGAATGGGCATCGCGCGAGGTTGCCCCCAATACGTCCATTGCCGGCAACGACCTGGGCCGCAATCTGTTCGCCATCAACCGCCAGGTCGTCGGCCCCGCCGACCAGGGCGCGATCTCGATTTCCTGCGGCCCGACCCATCCGGACGGTGCGCTGTGGAGCTACGACGCCGAGTACGAACTCGGTGCCGATGCCGCAGCCGCCGCGGCACCGCACGAGTCCAAGGACGCCTGACCCCCTTCCCTCCCTGCGACCGCTCCGCCGGTCGCCGTCACCCGGAGTTGCAATGACGATTGCCCAGACCCAGAACACCGCCGAACAGTTGCTGCGCGATGCCGGCATCCTGCCGGTGGTCACCGTGGACACGCTGGACCAGGCGCGCCGCGTCGCCGATGCGCTGCTCGAAGGCGGCCTGCCCGCGATCGAGCTGACCCTGCGCACGCCGGTTGCGATCGATGCGCTGGCGATGCTCAAGCGCGAGTTGCCCAACATCGTGATCGGCGCCGGCACCGTGCTGAGCGAATTGCAGCTGCGTCAGTCGGTGGATGCCGGTGCAGACTTCCTGGTGACCCCGGGCACGCCGGCGCCGCTGGCGCGCTTGCTGGCGGATGCGCCGATCCCGGCGGTTCCTGGCGCGGCCACCCCGACCGAGCTACTGACATTGATGGGACTGGGATTCCGCGTCTGCAAGCTGTTCCCGGCCACCGCTGTGGGCGGTTTGCAGATGCTCAAGGGCCTGGCTGGCCCGTTGTCCGAGCTCAAACTGTGCCCCACCGGCGGCATCAGCGAGTCCAACGCCGCCGAGTTCCTGTCGCAGCCGAATGTGCTGTGCATCGGCGGTTCGTGGATGGTCCCCAAGGACTGGCTGGCACAAGGCCAGTGGGACAAGGTCAGGGAAAGTTCGGCCAAGGCGGCGGCGATCGTGCGGCAGGTGCGGGCGGGCTGACGCGCTGACGCCATCTCCAGCGGGTTGATCGTTGGAAGACTTCGAATCTGTACGTCGATACAGGTGTACGGATTCGCTAAGGACGGCATTGAAGATCGAGTGATCCTGCATGACGGCGATCACTGCAGTGTTCGCTCGTAGGCCGAAGAAAATCTTTCGAAGCATCCTTGAGCGCGCGGCTTTTCCACTCGAAGCCCTGGCAATGACATACCGGGGCGGCAGCGTGGCCGGGGATCGGCGGAGAGCGGCACAGGGATGTGCCGCGACGGCGCGTCAGACAGGATGTCTGCCGCGCCGAAGAGCCGATCCCCGGCCGCGCTGTCGCCCCTCACCGAAGCCGGTGACTAACAGGCGGGGGCTTCAATTCTTGCACCGGCCGTACACACCGTACCCTCACCCCTCTCCCGTGGGGAGGGGGGCTTCAAGCGCATCATGTCGTTGGAGACTTGCGCGCTGTTGGTTTCACGACTCCAGCGCAGCGCTCGACGGCCTCGCCTTCGGCACACCCCGTGCGCGGCGTACCAGTGCCGCCGCACCGCTGCTCATGTCGTCGAGGATCGCGTAGATCGTCGGCAGGAACAGCAGGCTCACCACCGTCGAAAACGCCAGGCCACCGGCGATGGCGCGCGCCATCGGGAAGTACGGCGGGCCGTCGCTGAACATCGTGGTGCTGGTCAGCGAGATCGGCACCATTGCCAGGATCGCGGTGCCCATCGTCATCATGATGGGCCGCAAACGCTCGCGTGAGCCTTCGACCAGGGCCTGCGTGCGCCCCATGCCGCGACGGCGCAGGTTGTTGATGTGCTCGATCATCACGATGCCGTTGTTCACCACCACGCCCATCAGCACCAGGATGCCGATGAAGGACATGATGCCGAACGAGGTACCGGTGATCCAGAACAGCCAGAACACCCCGAAGATCGAGAACAGCACCCCGCTCATGATCGCCGCCGGGAACAGCAGCGACTCGAACACCGCCGCCATCACCACGTAGATCATCACCAACGCGATCACCAGATTGAACACCATCTGGCCCATCGCCTCGCCGTCGTTCTGATAATCGCCGCCGTCGAAGGTGTAGCTGTAGCCGGCCGGGAAACGCATCGCCTTGAGTGGCACCTCCATCGCCGCGCGCGCCTCCGGCACGGTGACCTTCTCGGCGAGATTGGCCTTGATGGTCAACGTGGTCTGCCGATTGGTGCGCCCGATCTGCGTGGCGGCCGGACGGATTTGCACCTCCACCAGACTCAGCAACGGTACGCTGCGGCCATCCTTGGTGCGCACGGTGAAGCTGGCCAGATCTTCAGGCTTGCTCTGCTCGGCGCCGGCAAACCGCACCCACACCGGCACCTCGTTGTCGCCGCGGCGGAACTCGCGCAGCGGCGTACCGCGCAATGCCAACCCGACGAAGCTGGCTACTTGCTCGGCGCTGAACCCGAATGCGGCTGCGCGCTCGCGGTCGACGCGAATCGCCAGCTCGCTGGTGCGGTCGCCCGTATCGACATGCACATCCCGCAGTTCCTTGCGCCGCGCCAGCAGCGGAATCACATCGTCGGCCAGCGCTTTCAGTGCATCGGTCGAATCGCCGACCAACTGCACTTGCACGCCTTGGTTGCCATTGCCGCCATCGCCCTGGTTGCCGATGCTGTAATCGGTACGCGCAGAGCGCGGCAACTCCTTGCGGATTTTTTCCAGCAGCGGCGGCAGGTCCTTGACCTTGCTCGCATCGAAGGTCACCACCGTATTGCTGCCTTCCACCTCGCTGAACCATGAGTAGATCTGCGTGATGTGGTATTTGGCGCGATTGGCTTCCAGATAGTTTTCGACCCGGCCGATCTCTTCGCCCAGCTGCTCGCGCGTGTACGAGCCTTTCCACTGGTATTGGATGAAGGCCTCGTTGCCGCCGTCGCCACCGAACATGTCGATCTTGGTCAGCTTCATCGGTACCAGGCTGATCGCACTGACCAGAATGATGCCGGCCACGCTCCAGCCGCGATGCGCCAACGTCCATGCCAGCACCTGGGCGTAACGGCGCTGCAGCCGTGCGATCACGCCACGCTCGGAGGTCACCATCGGCGGCGTCTTCATGCGTGCCGACAACATCGGAATCAGGCTGATCGCCACCAACCACGACGCCAGCAACGACACCGAAATGGTGATCGCAATCTGCGCCATGAAAATGCTGATGTTGTTGATTTCGCCGAATAAATTCGGCACGAACACGATGCAATGGCACAAGGTGCCGGCGCTGAGCGCAATGGCCACGCTGCGTGTTCCCAGCAGCGCGGCACGCTGCGGTTGGTCGGGCATGCGTTCGCGTTCCTGGTAGATGCTTTCCACCACCACCACGGCGTTGTCCACCAGCATGCCTACCGCCAGCAGCAAGCCCATCATGGTCAGGATGTTGAGCGTGACCCCGACGAAATACATGAAGCCCAAGGTGATGGCGAAGCAGATCGGGATCGCCAACGTCACCATCAACGTCGATGGCCAATGCCGCAGGAAGAAGAACAACACCGTGATCGAGAGCAACAGGCCCACCGCGCCAGCTTCGGCCAGCTCGGCCAGCGACGAGGTCACCGCCTTGCCCTGGTTGTCGATCACCTTGACCTGCACATCGCGCATCGCCGGCTGGGCGCGGATGTCTTCGACCTCTTTCAAGGCCGCCTTGGACACTTCCACCAGATTGGCGCTGCGCTCCTTGTAGACATCCAGGCCGATGGCCGGGCGCCCATCCAGGCGCCGCCCATAATTCATGCGCGTCGGCTTGAGCCGCACCTCGGCAATGTCGCCCAGCCGCACGCCTTTGGCGTTGAGCACCAGCTCGCGCAATTCCTGCAGGTCGCGCAGTTCACCGATTGGCTGCACCCGGATGCGCTGGCCGTTGTCGTCGATCTGGCCTGCAGAAACCGAGAAATTGAGCTTGCCCAAGCGCTCGCTCAGGTCGTTGAGGCTGAGGTCGTGCGCGGTGAGCCGATCCGGCGCGATCGCGATTTCGACCTCGTTCGGCGGCGCACCGGAGATTTCCACCTTGGCCACGCCCGGGATGCGCTCGATGCGCCGCTTGAACTCGCGGTCGAGCATGTCGTAGGCGCCGGTCAGATCGGTCTGGCTGGCCAGGCGCACCTTGAGCACCGGCTCGTCGCTGCTGGACCACTTGAAGACCTGGAAGCGCTGCAGATCCTCCGGGAAATCGTCGCGTACCGCGTCCAGCCGCTCGCGCGCATCGGAGGCGGCAATGGCGATATCGCGGTCCCAGTCGGAGAATTCGATGAAGATGTTCGCGCCGTCGGCGGTGGCGGTCGAGCGCATGCGCTTGATGCCGGTCATCGTTGCCAGCGCTTCCTCGGCCGGCCGTACCAGGTTGCGTTCCACCTCGTCCGGCGTGGAGCCGGTGTAGGGCAATTGCACGAACAGGAATGGCGCGGAAATATCCGGCAGCGCCTCCAACGGCAGCCGGAACGCCGCGATCAAGCCCACCACCACCAGCGACACGAAGCACATGATGGTGGTGACGGGGCGACGGATGCTGAAGGCGGCAACGCTCATAGCGCCTCCAGCCCGTCGACGTTGCCTGCCGCCTGCGCGCGTTGCCCGCCCATGCGCCGGCCACGCTCCAGGTAATACGCATCGGCGCGGCGATCCAGCAGGTCGTACACCACCGGTATCACCAGCAGGGTCAGCAAGGTCGAGACCAGCAATCCACCGATCACGGTGATCGCCATCGGCGCGCGCACTTCAGCGCCCTCGCCCATCGCCACCGCCAGCGGCAGGAAGCCGAACAAGGTGCACAAGGTGGTCATGATGATCGGCCGCAGGCGCGAGCGCGCACCTTCGATCAGCGCCTCGCGCTTGGGCACGCCGTCTTCGCGCAGCTGGTTGACCTTGTCGATCAGGATGATCGCGTTCTTGGTCACCAGGCCCACCAGCAGGATCAGGCCGATGAACACCACCACCGAGATCGGCTTGCCGGTCATCAGCAGGGCCAGCACCGCACCGACCATCGCCAGCGGAATGGTGAACAGGATGACGAACGGATGCAGCAGCGACTCGAACTGCGAAGCCATCACCAGATAGACCAGGAAGATCGCCAGCCCGAACGCGAACAGCAGCGACTTCACCGATTGCGCCAGCTCCTCGCCCTGCCCGCCGATGTGCATGCCCACGCCGGCTGCAAGCGGGTCCTTGCGCACCATCGTCTCCACTTCGCGCACCGCACCGCCCAGGTCGATGTCCTTCAGGCTGGCCGACACGATTGCCACGCGGGTCTGGTCGGCACGATGGATCTCGCTCGGCCCCGTCGTCGCCAACACCTCGGCAACTGCGGCCAGGCGCACCGGCCGGCTGCTGCCCGGGTTGACGATCAGCTGACGAATCGCATCCACACTGGCGCGGTCGCTGTGCTGCGCACGCACCAGCACATCGATCTTGCGATCGCGGAAGCTGTAGCGTGTGGCCACATCGCCGCGCACCTTCTTGACGATGACATCGGCGATCTGGCGCGTGGTCAGCCCCAAAGCGCCAGCGCGCTCCTGATCGAAACGGATCTGGATCTCCGGGAAGCCCTCTTCCACCGTCGATTTGACGTCGGCGTAGTGGCCGTTGGCGCGCAACATCGCCGCCAATTTCTGCCCGGCGCGTTCCAGCTCGCCCAGATCCTGGCCGCGCAGTTCCACTTCCAGCGGCGTGGAAAAACTGAACAACGCCGGCCGCGCGAAATCCACCTGCGCGCCCGGATGCCCGACCATGCTGCTGCGCAGCCGCTCGGTCGCCGCCGCTTCCACCGCCGGGCTACCGCCGCCGGCCATCACCACGGTGAGCTTGCCGATGTTCTCGCCGCTCTCGGTTGGGTTGGCATCCAACCGCGTGCCGCTGCCGCTGACACCGTACAGCGACGCGACGCCGGGGTCCCTGTCGTGCGCCAGCTGCAACTCGCGCACCACGGCGTCGGTCTGCGCCAGCGGCGTGCCGGAAGGCAGTTTGACGGTCATTTCGAAGCGATCCTGCGCCAACTGCGGAATCAGATCCGCGCCCAGCATCGGCACCAGAAACACCGTCCCGATGAACGCCGCCGCGGCCAGTCCCAGCACCAACCAGGGACGCCGCAGTGCCGCCGGCAAGATCCCCAGATAGCCACGCTCGGCACGAGCATACGGCGCCATCGCCAGGTCGCTGGCCTTGCGCATCACCGGCCCCACCACGCGGCTCAACCCGCGCCACACCTTCACCACGGCCCATGCCGCTCCGAAAAAGCCATAGCGCACGCTCGCACCTGCACCACGCCGGCCAGCCGCCACCGGCTTGAGCCAGCGCTGCTCGGGCTGCCACTGCGGATGGCTCGGCTCGTCCGGGAACGCCATCGGCGGCGCGCCCTTGAGCGAGCTCAGCATCGGAATCAGCGTCATCGACACCACCAGCGAGATCGCGATCGCGATCGCCACCGTCAATGCTTGATCGCGGAACAACTGCCCGGCGATGCCCTCGACGAACACCAGCGGCAGGAACACCGCAATGGTGGTCAACGTGGACGCCATCACCGCCATGCTCACTTCACGGGTGCCGGCAATCGCCGCGTCCAGCACACTCAAGCCGCGTTCGCGCGCCTTGGCAATGCTTTCAAGCACCACGATCGAATCGTCCACCACCAGGCCGGTGGCCAACGCCAGACCGCCCAGCGACATCACGTTCAGGCTCAGTCCGAGCTGGCCCATGAAGAAGAACGTGGTGATGATCGACACCGGCAACGACAGGCTGATGACGAACGTGCTCCAGCCATCGCGCAGGAACAGGAAGATGATCAGGATCGCCAGCACACCGCCGATTACCGCATCTTTTTTGACATCGCTGATCGCATGCTCGATGAAGTGCGATTGGTCCTCGATGGTGGTGATTTCCACATCGCCCGGCACGGTCGCCTTGAGTTGCTCCAGGCGCTTGCGCAACGCCGCCGCCGTGGACACGGTGTTGGCATCGCCTTCCTTGTAGATCGCCAGCTCCACCGCTTCCTTGCCGCCCAGGCGGATGATCGCCTCGCGCTCCTTGTAGCCCTGGCGCACCTGCGCCACATCCTTCAGCCGCACCGGCATGCCGCCGGCGATGCTGCTGCTGGACGAGGAGGAGGTGCTCTGTACTTCGGCCGCTGCCGCCAGCGCCGCCTGCGAACCAGTGGACGCCGCAATGGCATACATCTGCTGCATCGCCGCTTCGGCCGCGCTGCCGCTGCTGCTCTGCGTGGTCACCAGCATGTTGCGGATCTCGTCCAGATCCACGAACTGGTTCACCGTGCGCACCAGATAGCGCTGCGAGCCTTCTTCCAGCCGGCCGCCGGAGATGTTGACGTTCTCCTCCTTGAGCCGGGTGATCACGTTGTCGATCGGCAGGTTGAGCTGGGCCAGCTTCTGTTGATCGATGTCGACCTGGATCTCGTCTTCCAGCCCGCCGCCGACCTTCACTGCTGCCACGCCGGCCACCGGTTCGAGCTTCTTTTTCAGGTCTTCGTCGGCATAGCGGCGCAAGCCGGTGAGCTGGCGGATCGCATCGGTATCGGAGGCCGGCGCCTGCTTGGGCGACAACGCCAGCCGCATGATCGGCTCGGTGGAAGGATTGAAGCGCAGCAACACCGGCGGCTTGGTTTCCAGCGGCAGCGACAAGGCTTCCATCTTGTCGCGCACCTCCAGGCTGGCCTGGTCCATATTGGTGCCCCAGGCGAACTCCAGCACCACATCGCTCTGCCCTGTGCGCGAGATCGACTTGAGCTTGCGCAGGTTCTTGACCACGCCGACGGCTTCTTCCACCGGCTCGGTCACGAATGTTTCGATTTCCGCCGGCGCCGCGCCGGTGTATTCGGTACGTACGGTGAGCGTGGGATAGCTCAAATCGGGCAGCAGATTGACCTTGAGGCTGCGTAACGCGATCAGCCCGAACAGCAGCATCGTTACGGTAATCATGGCGATGGTCACACGCCGCCGCGTGGCGAAGGCCACCAGGCCACCGCCGCCAGCCAGTGGCGCGTGCGGATCATGCACGGGTCCATGCGGGTTGCCGTTCTCGCTCATGCGTGCGTCTCATCATGTGCGGGCGCAGCGGCCTTGGTCGCGACCGGCGTGCGATCGGGTTGGCCGATCACTTGCACCGCAGTCCCGTCGCGCAGCGCCACCTTGCCGGCAGTCACCACCTGATCGCCTTCCTTCAGGCCCTGCCGCACTTCCAGCCATGGCCCTTCGGCATAGCCCAGCTTCACCGGCACGCGGCTGGCCTTGCCGTTGCGCACCACGAAGACTGCCGGTTCGCCATCGTCCAACAACGCCAAGCGCGGAATCACCAAGGCGTCCTTGCGCTGGTCGTAATCGATGCGGATGCGCCCGAACATGCCCGGCTGCAACGCTTCGGCCCCCTGGCCAAACGCGCAGACCACACGAAACGTGCCACTGCCTGAATCCACCACCGGCGCGATGCGGTCCACCTTGCCGACGAATTGCTGGCCAGGCAGCGCATCGGCTAGCAAGGTCACCGGCTGGCCCGACTTGAGCGTGGCCAGTTCGCGTTCGGGCACGTTGAGCGTGGCCTCCAGCTGCGAATCGTCGACGATGCGGAAGATCGGCGTGTTGATCTGCACGAAGTTGCCGGTCTTAATCGAGCGCGATGCGATCACGCCGGAGATTGGCGCCTGCACCGTGGTGTAAGAGAGCTCCAACGCTGCAAGCCGGTGCTGCGCGCGGCTGTTTTCGACATCGAATTTGAGCTGATCCACATCTGCGGCGCTGACCAACTGCTGGCCCACCAATTGCGTGGCGCGGCGATAGCTGTTTTCCAGTTTGCGCAGTTGCGCTTCGCTCTGCGCGACCGCCAGATGCGCGCGATCCGGATCCAGGCGCACCAGCGCCTGGCCCGCCGATACCTTCTGCCCTTCTTCCACCATCACCGACAGCGCAACGCCCGAGGTCTTGGCCACCACTTGCGCCTCGGCGCGCGGCTCCAGCGCAGCGGTGCCGGTGTAACTGGCGGCGACCGCACGGCGCGCGGCCTTGGCGATTTCCACCGGCACTGCATCCACCACCTTCTTCTCCTCGGCCGCCTTGGCCTCCCCCTCTCCTGCCTTGCAACCGCCCAGCAGCAGGCTTGTGGTGATCAACAATGCAGCGGCGCAGGTTCCGCTGCGACCCGGCAAGAAGGAGAGTGGCGACATCGTCGTGTCCTAGTGGATGCGTGAACAGGTGTTGTAGGCAAGTAGACCACCCAAGTGCACATGCCGCCAATGCGCCAAAGGTCATGGTCTATTCAAGTTGGCCTATTCACCCGGTTTGCGCCGCGCCAAATCGCAGGCATACTCGGTCCGGTTCCGCCACGCCCCCACGTGCGGACGCTCAATCAGTCTTCCGGATACGAAACCATGCGCCCGCAGCCGCTCGCCGCTTGTCTCGCTCTGGTCGTCTTCCTGCCGTTTGGGGGCGCATCAGCAACACCGCAGGCCACACCCGTAGCTCCGGCCACCCCGGCGCCTGCTGCCGCGGTGGCAACCCCTGCCGCGCCGACCGGCAATCCGTCAAATGGGCGCTTGCTCGCCTATACCTGCCAGGGCTGCCACGGCGTCACCGGCTATAAGAACGCCTACCCCAGTTATCGCGTGCCCAAGATTGGCGGCCAGACCAGCCAGTACCTGACCCAGGCGTTGACCGAATATCGTCAGGGCAAGCGCAAACATCCAACCATGCAGGCACAGGCGCAGAGCTTCTCCGAGCAGGACATCGCCGACATCTCCGCCTTTCTGTCCACCCTCAAGTAAGCGCCCACATGCCGAACGCCCTGCACGCTCCGCGTCTAGCCATCGCCCTGGTCGCTGCCCTGATGATGGCGGCCTGCTCCCAATCGCAGGTTGAGTCCACCGACCACTCCGCCGGCGATCCCGGTCACGCCAGCGGCGAGCACGGCTCCGGCTCGTCGGCAGGTCTGCCCACCGGCCGCGCAGACGCCGGCGACAAGCTCGCCCATGCCAAGGGCAAGGCGACCGGCCAGAGCTGCGTGGACTGCCACGGTGCCGATGGCAATGCGCCGATCGATCCCAGCTATCCCAAGCTGGGCGGCCAATACGGCGACTACCTTGCGCATGCGCTGCAGGCCTACCGTAGCGGCGACCGTCAGCATCCGTTGATGACCGCCCAGGCCACCGCGCTGAGCGATCAGGACATCGCCGACCTGGCAGCGTACTTCGGTGCTCGGCAGACGCAGTTGCGCGATCTGCACGGCGTCAATTGAGGCGGAGGCGACGCCACACCGTCTCATTCGGAATGAAAAAGCGCTTGCGCGAACATTAACAGGCCGCTATCATTTCGTTCTCAGTTTCGTGGGGCCATAGCTCAGCTGGGAGAGCGCCTGCATGGCATGCAGGAGGTCGGCGGTTCGATCCCGCCTGGCTCCACCACTTCAGACATTAGGCCGTCTCAAGTGACAACGAGGTTTTGATACGCGTCCCCATCGTCTAGAGGCCTAGGACACCACCCTTTCACGGTGGACACCGGGGTTCGAATCCCCGTGGGGACGCCAATCATCTGAAAGCCCCGGCACTGCCGGGGCTTTTTTTGCCTGTCACCTGGCCGAATCCAGTCGCGCGCAACGTTGGGCATGCCCTGGGTTCATTGGCATCATGCAGCGGATAGAAGAGCTGAATCCATGCCGCGGCGAGCGCAGCGCCTGGTGCACGCATCGGTACGCGCGCACGGGCATTCGGCGGGCCATTACCGCCCTGCCAACGCCTGCTCGATCACAGCGCTTGACCAGTTGCGGTGTTACTCAAACCCATGAGCGTTCGCATGCGGATTTTTTGCTGCCGAAGATGTCTCTGCCCGCCATCGCAGCTGCCACGTTGCGACGTTGCCAGCGGCGTCGCTAAGGATCGCCGCGCCGAAAGCGCAGTGTGCGCGATGGTCGCGCTCTCGCATGCCGTCGATGACGACGAGCGAGGGACGCAAGATCGGGCGTTGCTTGTAAACCAGATGCAGCGGACCTGACGCCCGGCCCGGCAGAGCCGTTGCTCGCAAATCGACAGCTGTCGAATCAAGCGCACACTGGCATCGACGCCTCCAGTGCGCCGATATCGCTGTCACCGCGATTCATTGCGCCGCGAACACCAAAGACTGATGGCGCTTGAAGCGTTCCAGGTGGGCGCGGCTGCCGTTCAATCGTCGCAGCGGACGCGTACGGCCTTGCAGTTCCCCCGGCAGATGCGCTCTTGCTACAAATGTTGCCCAGCCACTTCCCATCGCGTGGCGATGTCGCTATGATTGCCGGCTCGCAGCAACGCGGGGCCATAGCTCAGCTGGGAGAGCGCCTGCATGGCATGCAGGAGGTCGGCGGTTCGATCCCGCCTGGCTCCACCACTTTAGACATTAGGCCGTCGCAAGTGGACAACGAGGTTTTGATACGCGTCCCCATCGTCTAGAGGCCTAGGACACCACCCTTTCACGGTGGACACCGGGGTTCGAATCCCCGTGGGGACGCCAATCATCTAAAAGCCCCGGCACTGCCGGGGTTTTTTCTTGCCTGTCCCTAACCTGCATCTAGGACGTATGTCGCGGCCATTGCGGGCGGCAACCAGAGGGGTGCAAGTGCATCTCGCTGATGCAGCCTGCATGCAACACCCTTCTACGCACTCGCAAACCGCTACGTCGCTAGCCGATCATCTCGCCACCGCGCAATCCGTTCCGAGTGCGGCGCAGGGCCCCCATCGCACGCTATTGCGATGAGTAGAGTCTCCGTTCGATTTCGAAGCCAGCCACGCAGTGCACTATGCGGAACACCTCAGGTCTGCCCGCTATCCAGCGCCTTGCGACCTTCGTGCGTCAGGTCGATGCGCCATCTTCGGCTTGCGTGGCATAGCCGGCGCGTACCGCCCAGTTCCCCTCCTCGTCGGCTACCGGCTTGGTGTCGTGGATGTCGCGCAGGATGCGTAGCTGTTGCGAAGCATCGAAGTCCATGGGGCCACCTGTTCAAAAGAAACGTCCAAGGTACGCAAGCGGCGTGATGGTCGCGTGCCTGCAACGTCATCCGTTACCTGCGCACTGCATGGCGCACGGCAGTTGTGTGCCCGATGCGTGGACAGCCGGCAATCAGGCATCTGCGCCACGCAGACGCACTTGCAAGCGAATCGACTGCCGGCCCCAGCCAGTCCTGCACCACGCGACGATCACGCTTGCGCCTTCGTGCTCGGCTGGACCGCGCTGACGGTCGGCAGCCTCGCTGTCCGCGTTGTGATCAACCAAGCCCCACACCCTGACGAAAGGCTATACAGCAAAAAGCCCCACCGGACTTCTCCAGAAGGGCTTTCGCTGGTGCTGCAACAACTTGGTGCCGAAGGTGGGACTCGAACCCACACGCTTTTAAGGGCGGCGGATTTTGAGTCCGCTGCGTCTACCGATTCCGCCACTTCGGCGTGGCCGCGCAGTATAGCGACTTGTTGTTGAAACGAACAGTGTCAGTTTGCGCCTGACGAATTCAGGTGCAAGCGGGGTCTGCAGCGCCGTGTCCAGGCAGTCCCGATATACTGGCCGACTTGGTGAAGGAGTAAGCAATGTCGGTGTTGCGTGGAGTTCGGGTACTCGTGGTCGAAAACGATGACATGAATGCCATGCTGCTCGATCTGCAGCTTGTTCAGGCGGGTGCCGTCGTCATGGGCCCGGTCGGCGAGGTGCGCGATGCTTTGCAACTGATCGCCGCCGACGCACCGGATATCGCAGTGCTGGACTATCGCTTGGGCAATGGCGAAACCAGCGAACCGGTCGCACGCCTGTTGTCGGAGCGCGGTATCCCGTTCGTACTGGCGACCGGCGTTGCCATCGGCAGCATCCCGAGCGGTTTCGAACGTGGCGTCATCCTGATCAAGCCCTATCTGTCCGAAGAGCTGGTTGGCGCATTGTCCAAAGCGCGCGAGTCGCGCGGCGCTGAGGGCTGAGCAACAGCACGGGCGCACTGCCAGCCCGCCCCGGTGCCACCGTCCGGTGCGGCACGCATGCCCTCTCTCTAACACCCCATCATCCCGCCACCGGCGCGCTGTTTTGGGTGCGCGGGCAGCGATTAGCTGAATCGCCGTCTGCGCGGTATCAGCGGCGCCGGGCCGGTTGCTACTAGAATTTGCCATCGAAGAATGACGGGCGGGTCGCTGGATGGATATCGCCGTGTCGCCGTTGGCCGGCTTGCTGCCGGAGACGAGCGAAACCGCAGCATTGCTGGCCGCGTCAGTGCATCCTGCGGACGCGCTGCTAAGCGATAGCCCTGCGCTACGCACAGCGCTATCGATATGCCTGCATGCGCCGGTTCCGATGCTGCTCGTATGGGGCCGCGACAACCGCTGCATCTACAACGATGCCTGCATTGCACTACTGGGGCCACGCCATCCGGCGGCCTTCGGGCAGCCGCTTGCGGCGCTGACATATGCATCCGATGGCGATGGCGAGCCAGCAGCGACAATCGCCCTGGATCTGGCGAGCTGGTCATGCAGCCCAGTGCTGCAATCGGGCGAGCAGTTGGGCGCGCTCTACATCGGCGTTGCTGTTTCAACGACTGATGTCAGCGAACAACGCCGCAGCGATGGTCGCGACAGTTTTTTATTGATGCTCGAAGACGCACTGCAGTACGTGTCCGATCCGCGGCAGATCATCGACACCAGCGTGCGCTTGCTCGGCGAGCATCTGCAGGCGAACCGTTGTGCATTCGGCCTGGTCGCTGCCGATGGCAGCACCATGCATGTCATCAGCGACCATGTGCAGGACATGCCGAGCCTGCAAGGCGATTTCCCACTGGAGGCGGCACGGGGCCTGCGCGATGCGCTGCTGGAAAACCGCCCCTGGTTCACGACCGATGCGCTGGCGCCGGGTGCACCGGACTATGTGGCCGAGCAGTACCGCCGCTCCGGCTTGCGCGCCTCGCTGGCCATTCCGTTGCACAAGCACGACCGATTGGTGGCAGCGATCGGCGTCCATCAGCGCGCACCGCGGCGCTGGCTGTCGGCGGAGATCGAACTGGTGCGATTGGTTGTGGCACGCTGCTGGGAATCGATGCAACGGGCCAAGGCGCAGCAGCAACTCGCGGCCAACGAAGCACGCCTGCGCCGCCTCGCCAATACGCTGCCGCAGATCATCTTCATCGCCGATCCGGACGGACGGCCGCACTACTTCAATCAACGCTGGTACGAGTACACCGGCCTGGATCCTTCCAACAACGAAGATGCCGCCTGGCACCTCGCACACACTGCCGATGGTCTGCGCCTGTCCGAGCAGGCCTGGAGCCTGGCACTGAAGGGCGAGCGCGCCTTAGGGAAGGTCTGAACAACGAGACCTGACAGGGCGGAAGGTGGCGTCGTTCCGAAGAGTGGCTTTTGGAACTTCGGAATTTCGCCATTTCTGGCGCTTTCCGCGGGAATTTCCCGGTTCACAGACGCACGCTCCCCATCGCCGGCAG